>CALXFL010000011.1 GCA_944387515.1 uncultured Clostridia bacterium | reverse complement strand
CCCACATTGGCCGCAATATTCATGGCAAAGGAGGTCTTACCCATACCGGGACGGGCCGCCACCAGAATCAGGTCCGACTTGTTGAGTCCCGACAGCACTGCATCCAGTCCGGTAAAACCGGTGGGCAAGCCGGTGTAGCGGCTGTCCTTTCTGGTATGCATCTGGTAGATGTTGTCGTAAACCCCGATGATGACCTCGCTGATGGGCCGCAACTCGGAGCTCTGTCGTCCCTGCCGGATGTCGTAGATTTTCTGTTCTGCCGCATCCAGCAGCTGATTGGCATTGCCTTCTCCCTCCCGTACCGAGGAAGCAATCTCTCCGGCAGCCTGCAACAGATTGCGCAGGTAATACTTCTCCACCACAATGTCGCAGTAATTGCCCACATTGGAAAGAATGGGTACCAGCTCCATCAGATGCAGCAGATAGGCTCTGGCGCTCTCGTCACTGTCGAAGATATCCGTTCCCTTGATCTCGTCCAGCAGTGTGACGAAGTCAATGGGGCGGGATTCGCTGAACATCTGCAGCATCAGACCGTACAGCGCCTGGTGCTGACGGGTATAGAAAACAGAGGGAGATTTGATCCGTTCCATAATCTCCCCCAACAGCTCCGGCTCAATCAGTACACTGCCCAGTACCGACTGTTCCGCCTCCAGATGATAGGGCAGGCTGCCGCCATATTCCCCAAAATCAGTTTCAGCCATACGGACCTCCCAGGTATTCACAGCAAAAGGCGGGTTGTCAACAGCCCGCCCATCCTGTCTCTGTTATTGGTTTTCTGCCAACACTCAGGCTTCCTGCACCATGACCTTCATCCGGGCTACCACACCGGTATGAAGCTTGAGATCAAACTCATAGGTACCGAAGGCCTTGATCTCTGCCGAAAGGGAAACCTTCCGCTTATCAACAGACACTTTATACTGCTCATTGAGGGCCTGTGCAACCTCCTTGGCGGTGACAGCGCCAAAGAGACGGCCTTCCTTGCCGGCTCTGGCAGACACGGTAACGGTCTTGCCGTCCAGCTCAGCACGGGCAGCCTGAGCCTGCTCCAGCTCTACCTGGGCATGATGTGCCTTGGCAGCATCCTGGATGTTCTTATTGTTGATGGCGCCGGCAGTGGCTTCCATGGCCAGGCCCTTGGGAATCAGATAGTTTCTGGCGTAGCCATCGGCGGCATTGATAAGATCGCCCTTCTTGCCGCTGCCCTTGACATCCTGCAACAAAATAACCTTCATAACACATTCTCCTTATTTCCGGCCGGGTAACCAGCCTGTATCAATTTTTGGCTTCAAAATAGTCGTCGATGCTTTCAAACAGCATCTGTTTGGCCTTTTCCATCTCCACATTGCGGATCTGGGCACCGGCCATGGTATGGTGACCGCCGCCACCCAGTTTCTCCATAATCAGCTGCACATTGATGGCGCCCATGGAACGAGCCGAGATGTTGATGCAGCCTCCCGCCTCATACAGCACAAAGGAACCATCCACACCATCAATACCCAGCAGCTCATCCGCAGCCTGTGGCGCGACAATCCGCATATCGTCCGAGGAAAAATCACTCTCTGCCACTGCACAGGATTTGTAGATCTGGGCAGCATTGACAATCCGGGTCTTGCGCTGGTAGGAATCCAGCGTGCTTGCAAACAGCTTGCGTACCACAATGGTATCCGCACCAATCCGCCGCAGATAGGCAGCGGCCTCAAAGGTCCGGACACCGGTCTTGAGCACAAAATTCCGGGTATCCAGCATGATGCCAGAAAGAAGCGCCTGGGCCACCACCGAACTGATCCGGCAGTTATCCCCCATGTACTGAATCAGCTCGGTCACCATTTCAGATGCCGAAGATGCATAGGGTTCATGGTAAAAGATCACAGCATTGTCAATATGGTTGACCATCTTGCGGTGATGGTCAATGACAACCACTGTTTTACACCGCTCATAAACCTCCAGGGATTCCACCAGATTGGGGGTGTGGGTGTCGCAGATAATCAGCAAAGTCTCCGGCGTGATGCTGAAACGGGCCTCCTCCGGATCCACAAACAGATTGTTGTTTCCGTCCTTGGTCACCATCTCAATGAGAATCTTGGCCAGGTTCTTATCCCGGTCCACCACCACTTCGGCCTGTTTGCCGATGCTGCGGATAGCCGTGGCCATACCCACAGAAGCGCCAATGCAGTCCAAGTCTCCGAATTTATGGCCCATGACCAGCACATGATCTGCCGTCTCAATCAGCTCCGACAGGGCATTGGCCACAATGCGGCTCTTGACCTTGGTGCGCTTCTCCACACCCTTGGAGACGCCGCCATAAAATTCATACTGGGTACGGGTCTTGACAGCGGCTTGGTCGCCGCCCCGGCCCAGCGCCATATCCAGCGCCTGGCTGGCAGACAGTTCACTCTGCGCCAGTGTCTCCTCTCCCCTGCCCACACCAATGGACAGCGTAACGGATACACCACTGTTGGTTTCAATTTTCCGGATCTCATCCAGAATGGAAAAACGGCCTTCAATGATCTTTTCCAGATGCCGCTCCTCCACGACCATAAGGAACTTATCTCCGTCATACCGCTTGATGAAGCTGGTGGTCATCCGGCCGATAAAATCCTCCAATGTGGAGTCAATGGCGCCGATAATCCGGGACTTTTCACTTTCCCTGGCCTGCTGAACGATGTCGCTGTAATTGTCCATCATCACCAGCATCACAGCAGGACGGGTCATGTGATAGAGAGAGGCATCCCGGGCCAGTTGGGTGATATCCGTAAAATAAAGGGTATAGATGCCGGTTTCTCCATCCTTGGTGTGCATACCGGAAACCCGGTAAATTTTTCCTGTATAGGTGAGCTGCACCCCTTCCGGACGGCAGAAATCGTCCAGCTTGGTTGTGGTAATACAGTCAAAGCTGTCTCCAGCCAAATCATGCTGTCCCAGCACCTCATCCCGGAACAGCCCATTATACCAGAGGATCTCCCTCCGGCCTGACAAAGCAATCGCCGGAATGGGAAACTGCTCCAACGCTTCCCGGTCGCCACTTTTGAGCCGCTGGGCCTGAACCGTCAGCAGCTCCCCAATCTGCCGGCGCAGCTTGCGCAGCCGCAGAATGGTCAGCAGCCCAAACACCAGTACCACTGGCAAAGCCATCCAGAAAACCACCTTGTTGCCCTGCCAGAGCAGCAGGGACAGGATCAGACAGAGGGCCAGCAGAATCATGATATGGATCTTAATATTCCAAAATCTTTTGTTTCGCACAGCCAACCCTCCAATACAATCTGTATACTTCCTTCGAATGATAACAAAATATCGGCAATCCCTTGAGGATGCTTCTATTATCGCATTTTTTTGTCAAAAAGTAAAGACTTATTGCGAAGGAAGGGATAAAACCAGCACGCACGCCAGAAAGCTCTCTGGCGTGCGCATAGACAAATGACATCAGATTTCCATGATAATCGGCAGGATCATGGGACCCCGCTTGGTCTTTTTGTAGATGAAGGAGGAAAGCTGGTCCTTGATGCTGATCTTGATGGCGCTCCATTCCCGGATCTGACGGTCCTGGCAGTCGTCCAGGGTCCGTTTCACCAGCTGTCTGGCACTCTCCATCAGCTCCTCCGATTCCCGCACATAGACAAAACCACGGGAAACAATATCGGGTCCTGCCACTACTGTGCCGGATTCGCTCTCGATGGTGACCACCACCACAATCAGGCCATCCTGTGCCAGATGCTGCCGGTCCCGGATGACGATGGAACCTACATCGCCTACGCCGTAGCCGTCCACAAAGACCCGGCCAGCTTCTACCGTACCGGTAACCTGCATGGTGTCGGGCGTCAGCTCGATCACCTGGCCCAGATCGGTGATGAGAATATGGTCCGGTGCAATGCCCACATCCTTGGCCAGCTGAGCATGCTGGGTCAGATGCTTGTATTCACCGTGTACCGGAATAAAGAACTTGGGTTTTACCAGAGAGAGCATCATCTTCAGCTCGTTCTGGCAGGCGTGACCGGATACATGAACCTCATACATGGAGCGGTAAATCACCTCAGCGCCCAGTTTGAGTAGGTCGTTGATAACTCGGGTCACATGCTTTTCATTGCCGGGAATGGGGGTTGCCGAGATGATGATATAATCGTTGCTGGTCACCTGCACCTTGCGGTGTTCTCCCGAAGCCATCCGGGAGAGGGCGGACATGGGCTCACCCTGGCTGCCGGTGGTGACAATGACCAGACGGCTGGACTGGTAACGGCCGATGTTGTCCACATCGATCATTACGTCCTTGGGTACATTCAGGTAGCCCAGTTCAATGGCCTTGGCCACTACATTGACCATACTGCGGCCGGATACGGCTACCTTACGGCCGGTCTTCACCGCCATATTGACAATCTGCTGAATGCGGTGAATGTTGGAGGAGAAGGTGGCAATGATGATCCGCCGGTCTCCGGCCTGGCTGAACAGGGTCTCAAAGGTACGGCCCACATTGCGCTCACTTTCGGTATAACCGGGACGCTCCGCATTGGTGGAGTCGGACAGCAGGCAGAGTACGCCCTGATTGCCCAGCTCAGAGAAACGGGCCAGATCGATCATTTCGCCCTGAATAGGTGTGTAATCCACCTTGAAGTCACCAGTCTGTACAATGACACCAGCGGGCGTGGTAATGGCCAGGGCCATCGCATCCGGAATGGAGTGGTTTACCCGAATGAACTCCACCGACATGCAGCCCAGCTTCACAACCTCACGGGGTTTGACCACCTGAAGCTTTGCCCGTCCCAGCAGGCCGTGCTCCTTGAGCTTTCCTTCAATCAGGCCCAATGTCAGCCGGGAGCCGTAGATGGGAATATGGGTACCCAGCTTCTTCAGAAAATAGGGAATGCTGCCGATATGGTCCTCATGGCCGTGGGTAATGACAACGCCCCGTATTTTCTCTGCATTTTTCTCCAGATAGGTGAAGTCCGGAATCACCAGATCGACGCCCAGCATGTCGGCATCGGGAAAGCCCATGCCGCAATCTACAATGAGAATGTCATTGCCTGCTTCATAAGCCGTCATATTCTTGCCGATCTCGTTGAGGCCGCCCAGCGGAATCAGACGGACAGTGGGCTTTTTCTCCCGGCGGCCGCGTCCCTTTTCCTCACCGGATGCCCGGGCATTGCGAGAGGTCCGGGAAGGCTTTTTGGTTCCCTGGGACTCACCACCTCTGGAGTCACTTCCCCGGGAAGCCGATTCCCGGCGGGTACGGGGCTTGCGCTGGGTAGCTACTACCTCAGCGGGGCCATCCGGCTGATTCTCCGAAGCAGGCAGCACCAGCTCAGGAAGTGTAGAAGTGCTGGCAGCCTTGGAGGATGTGCTCCGACGGCGGGTGGTACGTTTTCTGGGGGCAGGCTTTGCTCCTTTGGCTGGCTCACTGCCCAGCATGGCATCAATAATCTTGGTTTCGTTTTTCTGATTTGTCACACAATTCCCTTTCTTTCTTTGTAAGATAATCGAACTATTTTTCAATCCTCCATACAGCGCAAAAAGTCCCCTTTTCCGGACATCATACGCCCCTCAAAACGGTCTGCAGGCTGCTATGTATGAGGATGCTTCGCCGTATCAGCTGCCCGAAGGCATGGAAAAAAAGGCCGCCGGAGAATCCCTTCTCCTTCTCTGTTCTCGGCCCAAACGGATGGTTCGGCAAAAGCAGCATATTTGTGTACCTTTGCTTCTACAACAAAAAGTATATGGAATTCTCCCGAAGATGATGACCTGCTAAGGAAGGGTCATCCCCTGCTGAAAAAGACTATGTGGCAAATCTGTTCCGTACCTGCCCAGTTTCCCGTTCAGCGGCGGTACAGAAGCGGCAGATCTGCCGTCTCTTCCAGCTAAAATCCGAACAAATAGCTGGTATTATTGTACCTCTTTTTCCCAATACTGTCAAGTCAGACCCCTGCCTGCTGCGGCTGCTCCGCAGCGTGAGGCAGCAGAGTCCCGGCTGCCAAACGGGACAGCAAAGCAACAGCCAATGCTGGGCCATCCCCATCCGCTGCCGTCTCCTCCCAACAGCAGCAGTCGTCCCGAATGAGCCGAATCCGCTCACCGGAAGCCGCCAGCTCCAACCGCCAATCTGGCCCAGGCGAAGCTCCCAACTGAAATAACACCTGCTGAAGCAACACCTCCAGCATCACATTGGAGCAACTGACCGTGATATGAAGTCCTTCCAGAGAACAGGACGCCGCCTTCAGAAGCCGGATCGGATACATGCTGCGTAAATTCTCCATGGGCAGCCGCTGGCCGCTGATGTTCTGCTGCGCAAAAAAACGGCCTACCGGAAAAACAGTCTCTCCCTGAGGAGAGAGCATTCTGGCTGTCCGGGGAGAGGTGAGCAGCAAAGCCAGAGAGGGACGGGCGGTCATGACACAGCAGCGGAATTCTGGAAAACTGAGCCTGCCAAAATCCCAGACATCCGCTCCCGCGCTGAGGATGCCGGCTGTCACGGCCGTGACCATGGCTTCACTGCATCCGCCCGTTGCCGCCAGACCCACCTGTTTTCTGCCCTGACCTGCCTCACAGCCGATCTGCATCCAATCAGCGGGGGTCAGCACTTTGTCTCTGCTGTCAATTTTATCCGGTGCACAAATCCATTCCAACATCTCGAAACCGCTCCTTTCCCTTCCAGTATGGCCGAAAAAAGGCGGTATTATGCCAAAAGGGAGCTGCTTTACCACAGCCCCCTTGATTCAGCAGCCGGTGACTTCCTTCACCAGCTGGATAAAGTGGTCTCCCCGCTCCTCAAAATTCTTGAAAAAGCCATAGCTGGCCGAAGCCGGTGACAGCAGGCAAACCTTGCCGGCTGGCGTTACTTCTGATGCCAGCCGAACCGCTTCTTCCAGTCCGGATACCCGATGCATCGGAGCGGAATATCCCATCTGCTCCAGCATATCACCGATTCTCATGCCACTGTCAGGCATCAGAATCAGATGATCCGGCGATGCAGCCACCAGATACTGGCAAAGACTGGTATAATCAATGCCCCGGTCCATGCCACCCAGCAACAGGCTGCCCACGCCCTGCTGCTTCAGGCTTTCCATTGCCTGAATGGCCGTTTCACAGGCCGTGGAAATAGAGTCGTCGTAATAGGTCACGCCACGAAAAGTCCCTACCCGATGGAGCCGGTGGGGCAGCGGTGAAAAGGTGGCAATGGCTTTGAGAAAAGCTTCATCCGATACGCCGAACGCCCGGGTTACCGCATAGGCTGTCATGATGTTGTAGAGATTATGCTCTCCCTCCAACGGACAGCAGCCTACCGGCAGAGTCAGACTTCCATCAGGATGGTGCAGCACCCGTCCCTCCAGCCAGAAATCAGCCGGTGCGCCCTGACAGAGGGTAAACTGCCGGGCTGCCAGCGGCTTGACATCGTCCTTTTGCAGCAGGTTGCAGAAATACAGATCGCCCGGCTGCTGGAACCGGCAGATGTTCCGCTTGGCATTGAAATAAGCCTCCCGGGTACCGTAGTGATCCAGATGTTCCTCAAAGAGATTCAGCAATACTGCCGCATGGGGCGACACGCTGATATATTCCAGCTGATGACAGGAAAGTTCGTACACAATCAGGGTATCCGGTGTCACCTGCTCTGCCAGGGAAAAGGCCGGTATCCCGATGTTGCCCATGAGCAGACAGTCCGGATGGTTTTCCTTCAGCACATGGTAAATCAGGCTGGTTGTAGTGCTTTTGCCCTTGGTGCCGGTGATGCCAATGACCTGATCCCGAAAGGCCCGCAGAAAGAGTTCAGTCTGGGAGGTAATCTTGTCCCGAACCTCCTCCGGATGCGCAAGAACGATGCCGGGACTTTTGAGAATCAGATCATAGTCCGCCAGATGCTCCTGATAATCCGGGCCAAAAATGCCCTCTACCAGATGCAGCTGGGACAGGTCCTGGGGCTGCTGATCCGCAATGGTCAGCGGCTGGTCTGGCAGATACCGCCGGATCAGCTCATAAGAGGCCTTGCCCTCCCGGCCAAAGCCCAGAAGCAGCAGCTTTTTTCCCCGCAGAATCTTTAAAATATCCTCAATCATGACCATGCTCCTCCTTGAGCGCACAGGAAGCCTGCCGCATCAACTGGTCAAACACCTCGGGCAGCAGATTTTCTTCGTTGTAGTAATCATAGTAGGGGTTTGCCTGATCCTGGTACTGAGTCCACACCGGTGTTTTCCGGAAGCGTTGGTACAGCAGGGGCAGCGTCTCTCCCTGCTGCTCCATCCGCCGGATGGCATCCCGAAGGGCAAAACAGATTTCATCCCGGCTGCCCACACACTCAAAGGGCTTCTCCACCGTCATGCCGCAGAGCTGGCAGAGTGTCTCCCACAGGGTCTCATCCTCCGCCAGATTCCGGCCAAAAATGCTTTCCAGCTGACCGGTGGAGAGGAAGGGAGACAGAATCACCCAGACAAACAGGCACTTGGGACAATGTCCGCACCAACTGTCGGTTTTGCTTCCCACGTTACAGCTGCGGAAATCCGCATGATACCGGGTCAGCCGGGCAAACCAGCCGGCAATCTGGAATTCACTCCAGGGGCGAAGCAGGCTGAAGTAATGAACACCGCTGCCGATATACCGGCGCTCGTAATCGTTGAAGTCCTGCTCAAACTGAAAGCTTTTGGAGTACTGATGGTTGACGTTGCTGCCTGCCACTGTGGATTCATTGGCGCTGGACTCATTGGACAGTACCAGATACTTCTTGCCGTAAATCGCTGCCAGCAGCACCCCCGAAAAGGCCACCAGCGCCGAAAACGGCGTATGACCATTCAGGTATCCCTGCCGGTTCAGCTCCAGCATGGCCGGATCCAGGGTACGGTGAATCCCCACAATCTGCTCCTCCTGATAACCAGCCAGCCGGGCAGAGGCCAGGGTTGCTCCCCGGGGATTCATCATGTAGCAGCAGCTGTCGGCCCGCTGCGCCTGAAGCAGCTCCAGGGTGACAATGGAGTCCTTGCCACCGCCCACCGGAATCATGCAGCCCTTGAGCGGGCGTGCAGATCCATCAAAGGCAATATCCTCCCCTTCTGAGCGGATTTCCATAAAATCCTCCAGCGTGGCAGTGATGCCGTTTTTGTAGAAGAACTCTCCCAATCCAGACAGATACTGCTGCTTCCACCACTGCTTCTGCCAGTCATCCAGCTGACCGCAGCGAATCCGCACCACCGGAGGGCAGGCGATCTTCCAATAGCTGACCAGCTCCACCAAGCCCAGGGAAAAGACCAGCCGGCGAAAAATCGGATGAGCAGGCGAAAGTACCGGCACTTCCGGCAGGGGCAATGTCCACTGGGGCGCAAAATCTGCCAGACCTGGCACTGAAAAATGAAAGGTCAGCACCACCTGTCGGGGTGCCACCTCTATTTCATAGCGTTCATAGATAAATTCAGGAAACCGTTGCCGAAAGGCAAGGTATTTTTGCATCTGTTCCATCATGTCCTCCTGTCCGGCTCTGAGTATAAAACAAACCGGCTACCAACATTATAGCAAAGCTGGCGGCCGGTCACAACCATATTTTGACGAAAAGCAGGACAAAAAGCAAAAGACACCTGCTATTGCAGATGTCTTTTATGGTGACCCGTGCGAGAATCGAACTCGCGTTACAGCCGTGAAAGGGCCGTGTCTTAACCTCTTGACCAACGGGCCGTCTATGGTGGCGGCAATAGGACTTGAACCTACGACACTTCGGGTATGAACCGAATGCTCTAGCCAGCTGAGCTATGCCGCCGTGTTGGTTCCGTGTTATCGCAGGAACGTATATTATATTAGCACAACACTGCCCATATGTCAACACCTTTTTTAAAATTTCCTCAAAAAAATTTTTCCAGGACGAAAATTGCCTTCCCGCCCTGGAAAATACCGAAATCAGAGACTGGGTGACAACGCCTCCCGCAGCGCCAGCAGCTGCTCCATGGAAAGCTCCTCGGCCCGGGCTGTAGGCTTGACGCCGATCTCCTCCAACGCGGCTGCAACCTGTGGTTTGGTCAGTCCCAGAGAGGAAGAGAGATTGTTTTGCAGCGTTTTCCGCCGCTGGGAAAAAGCACCCCGAACCAGCGCAAAGAACTGGGCTTCTTCCTCCCCGTCCAGCGGAAGATCGGAACGGATATCCAGCCGGATCACGGCAGAATCCACATTGGGCGGCGGAGTAAAGCTGCCCCGGCTCACCGGAAAGAGCATCCGAGGTTCGCTGTAATACCGAACCGCTGCGGTCACAGCACCGCAGGCACGGGAAGGCATCGGTGCGCAGAGCCGGTCGGCTGCTTCCTTTTGCACCATAACGGTGATCGCAGAGATGGGCAATCGCTTCTCCAACAACGCCATAATCACCGGGGAAGTGATGTAATAGGGCAGGTTGGCGCAGACCACCACCTTCATGCCAGCAAACTCCTCCTGAAACAGCGCTGCCAGATCCACCTTGAGGATATCCCCGTGAACGATTTTCACATTGTCGTGTTCTTTCAGGGTATAGTCCAACACCGACAGCAGCCGGCTATCCAGTTCTACCGCTACCACCTTTTTCGCCCGCTTGGCCAGCTCGTGGGTCAACACGCCAAAGCCGGTGCCGATCTCCAGCACGCCAGTTTCCTCATCAGCGCCCCCCATTTCTGCAATCCGGGGACACACCGAGGGATTTACCAGAAAATTCTGCCCCAGCGATTTGGAAAAGGAAAAGCCGAACCGGTCCATAATATCCCGGATCACCGAAAGATTTGATAAATTTTCCACATCCTGCTCCTATCCGGGCTGACAAGATTCTGTCAGCCCCTCATGATATCCATTGATCAAAAAACTCTGCGGATGGTTCTGCTGTCCGCTCTGTCATGGAAAGCTCCAGCAGATCGGTATTTTCATGCAGATATACCGGTCCTTCTCCGACAGAAAGCGCCATCCAGAACCCCATCTCCTCCAACACCAGCTGGCTTTCGGTATTTTTCTCTCCAAAGGGATAGCAAAATACCGACGCATCATGGGAAAGTTCTTCATTCATCCGGGTCTGCATCGTCAGCAGATCCTCCAAAAGCAGCTGATGGTAGCGGGCTGTGCTCTCCCCTCTCAATCTGGCAAGCCCCTTGCGGCCATCGGAGCCGGATAGGATATGCAGACTGTAACTCTGGCTGGCAATCTCAAAAAGGCCGGATTTTTCCAGCATTCGGATCTCATTCCAGCTGAGCCGGGCTTCTTTCTCCACGCGAGGAACACTGCCGCTGTAAAGATCCGCATCACTGCCAGCTACAGCTGCCACAGCCCGGCATCCATACTCCTGAAGCAAGGGCAGCACCTGGGTTAAGATCGTGCGGTATCCTCCATTCATCACCAGCAGAACCGGCTTTTCCGGCAGCTCCCCCATGCCATCCACAAAGCGGCGCAGCTGAGCGGGCAGCACTGTTTCAAATCCCTGCTGCTGAAGCCACCGAAGATCCTCTTCCAGAAGCTGCAAAGGCAATGCATCCCCTACCGGATCGGTCATCAGCTGATCATAGCAAATCACCGTCAAGGGAATTCCTTGTTCCTCCGCCACCATAACCTGCATGGCAGAGCGCCGGGGAAGCCACTCCGCCAGCAGGCAGACAGAAATCACCAGGATAATCCCCAGCAAAGTCCGCCGTATCCGAGCCAATCGCCGGATATGGGACACAGCAGAAGAACCCCATCGGACAAACAGCAGCTTCATGGCCATCTCACTCCCTGCACAAACTGTAAAACAGCATATGCAGCAGCGGCCCCAATGATGTATACAGCAAACAGGGCTGACGGTTCCCCGCCAGCCCCTTGGACGGCCTTACGGCTGGTCCTCCTCTTCCATTTCCGCAGCTTCTGCGGCCTCTGCGGCGGCTTCCTCTGCCTTCAGCTCTTCCTCTGTCATATCGTCAGGGGATTCCTCTTTCTCCACTGCGGTGGTTTCCTCGTCCACATGATCTGCACGGGCAAAGGTGACTACACGGTCACTATCTCCCAACCGCATGACTCGAACACCAGAGGCGTACCGGGACATGGTATTGACATCCGATACTGCAATCCGGATGATGACACCCTCGTTGGAGATCATGATCAGATCGTCCTCTTCCCGGACCATCTTGATGCCACAGACATGACCCTTGACCTCGTTGACCTTGTAGTTGATCTTGCCAAAGCCATGGCGGTTCTGGAGGGGATATTCGCTCATCAGTGTCCGGCGGCCCTGTCCACGGTCGGTGACCGTCATGACATAGCCGTCCTCCCGGACCGGCACCATGCCGACGACCTCGTCGTCATCCCGCAGCCGGATGGCTCGAACACCCATGGCAGTACGGCTCATAGGCCGCACATCAGTTTCCGCAAAGCGGATGGCCATGCCGTTTTTGGTGGCAATCAGCAGCTGCTCGCTGCCATTGGTCAGGGTGACATAGGCCAGCTCGTCGTCCTCGCCCAATCCCAGGGCGATCAGACCGGATTTCCGGATATTTTTATAAGCATCCAGACCGGTACGCTTGATAAGACCCTGACGGGTCACCATCACCAGATAGTGATCCGGCTCAAAGTTCTCCACCCGCATCACCGAGGTGACCTTTTCATCGGGATTCAGCGCCAGCAGATTGATGATGTTGCTGCCCCGGGAGTTGCGGCTGCCTTCCGGAATTTCATAGCACTTGAGTCGGAACATCCGGCCGAAGTTGGTGAAAAAGAGCACGTGATCGTGGGTCGAAGAGATAAAGAGCTCCTCCACAAAGTCCTCTTCCCGCTGCTTCATACCGGAAATGCCCCGTCCACCCCGGCGCTGCAGCTTGTAGGAATCCACCGGCTGCCGCTTCACATAACCAAAGTGAGTCAGGGTGACCACACAGTCCTCCACCGGAATCAGGTCCTCAATATCCACTTCTCCTTCGATGGAGCGGATCTCGGTCCGGCGCTCATCGGCATACTTGGCCTTCAGCTCGGAAAGCTCCTGCTTGAGAATTTCCATAACCAGACGGTAATCGCCCAGAATAGCCTCATATTCCCGGATTTTTTCCAGCAAGCCAGCCAGTTCCTCTTCAATCTTGGCCCGCTCCAGACCGGACAACTGGCCCAACCGCATGGCGACAATGGCAGCCGCCTGCAGATCCGTCAGGCCAAACCGCTCCATCAGGGCCTGCTTACTGGCAGGGATATCCTTGGAGGACCGGATGATTTCGATGACCTCGTCGATGAAGTCCAGTGCGATCTTCAGACCTTCCAAGATATGGGCCCGCTCCTGGGCCTTTTTCAGATCATACCGGGTACGGCGGGTGATAACCTCACCCTGGAAATCGATATAGTGCTGCAGGATCTCCTTGAGGGTCATGATTTTGGGCTGATTGTCCACCAGCGCCAGCATGATGACGCCAACCGTTTCCTGCAACGAAGAATAGTGATACAGCTGATTGAGAACGATCTGGGGAGAAGCATCCTGTTTCAGCTTGAAGACCACCCGCATACCATCCCGGTCCGATTCATCCCGAATCAGAGAGATGCCGTCGATGCGTTTGTCCTTCACCAGCCCGGCCACATTTTCCAGAATCCGGGACTTGTTGACCATATAGGGGATCTCGCTCACCACAATGGAGCTGTGGCCCCGATCGTCCTCTTCAATTTCGGCACGGGCCCGCAGGGTGATCTTGCCCCGTCCGGTGGCATAGGCAGAACGGATGCCGCTCTTGCCCATGATGATGCCGCCAGTGGGAAAATCCGGACCCTTGATGTAGGTCATCAGTTCATCCAGCTGGATGTCAGGATTGTCGATCTGGGCCAGAATGGCGCTGACCGTTTCCCCGAAGTTATGAGGCGGAATATTGGTGGCCATGCCAACTGCAATACCGGTAGAACCGTTGACCAACAGGTTGGGGAACCGGCTGGGAAGCACGGTAGGCTCCTGGTGGTTATCGTCATAGTTGGGAACGAAGTCCACGGTATCCTTGTTGATGTCGGTGACCATGGACAGCGCAAGCCGGCTCATCCGGGCCTCGGTATACCGGTAGGCAGCAGGCGGATCGCCGTCAATAGAACCGAAGTTGCCGTGCTTGTCAATCAGCGGATACCGCAGGGAGAAATCCTGTCCCAAACGAACCAGAGCATCATATACACTGGTATCGCCGTGAGGATGGTATTTACCCAGCACATCACCGACTGTGGCGGCACATTTTTTATGGGGTTTGTCCGGCGTGATACCGGACTCATACATGGTGTAGATGATACGGCGGTGTACCGGCTTCAAGCCGTCCCGCACATCAGGCAGTGCACGGGAGACAATGACACTCATGGAGTACTCCAGGAAAGACTTCCGCATCTCCTTGTCAATGTCAACCGTGACAATCTTGGTACCTTCCTGGCTGGGAAGCTCCTGTGTCTGATTCTGATCTTTGTCCATATTTATCAGCCGCCTGCTGAAAAGCGGCCTCTCCTTTCTTTTCCCAGCAGTTACTTATCCCAGACCTGGTATTTCTCTCCCAGTCCATCCTTCATCAGGGTGCGGATCTCCTCCATCTGGTCCTCAGGTACGCAGCGCTTGGGAATGGCAAATACCTTTTCCCTGCTGACACAAACCACAAATACCGCAGGAAGCTCAATAACAGATACGGAGGGGGTCCGGTAACGAATCAGATATTTTCCTGATTCCTCCCGGATCAGAAAGCCCACATCCGAAACCTCGATGGTAAAGGTGTCCTGGCTGACTGCCACACCCTTGGCAGTCAGCCGGATATGCCGGGCCGGCAGATACCAAAGCAGGCCAATGACCAATACAGAAAAGACGCCCAAGACTTTTCCCATGGTATAATCCGGATTGCGGATAACTGCCTGTAAATACAAAAGAGCCAACACCACCAGAATGATGGTATAAATCAGGTTTTTCTTGAAAACAGTTTTCTTCTGAAACGCCTTGAGGGCAGCAGTCACCTCATCCGGCTGAAGATCATACTGAATGAGAATACCGGAAATTTCCTCTTCTTCCTCTTCGTCCAGGCGGTGGCTGTCCACCCAGGGCTCAGAAACCTCGTATTTATCCCCGCTCAGTCCCTGGCTGGTCACCAGGTGTACATCCTTCTGCTCAGCGGACTGAACCGGCTCGGTTTCAGGCGCAGACTGCTGCGCCATCTCCTCCGGCTGCTGATCGGTCTGTTTTTCCATGATAGTTCCTTTCCCCGCACAGCGGCGGTCTGTCAGATGTCCAGATTCTCCACATACTGCGCATTCTGCTCGATAAACTCCCGACGGGGCTCCACCTGGTCTCCCATAAGGATGGTAAAGGTCTCATCCGCCCGGACAGCATCCTGCAACTCCACCTTGATGATGGTCCGGTTCTGGGGATCCATCGTGGTTTCCCACAGCTGATGGGGATCCATCTCACCCAGACCTTTGTACCGCTGGATATCCACCTTGGCATCCGAATCACCGGCCAGCTCCCGGATATACCGGTCCCGCTCGGCATCCGAGAAGGCATACCGTACCTTTTTGCCCCGGCTCAGCTTGAAAAGAGGCGGCTGGGCAAAATAGATATGTCCCTGCTCCACCAGCGGACGCATGAACCGGAAAAAGAAAGTCAGCAGCAGGGTGCGGATATGGGAACCGTCCACATCAGCATCTGCCATGATGATGACCTTGCCGTACCGGAGCTTGGAAATGTCCAAATCCTCACCGATGCCACAGCCCAGCGCTGTTACCACCGGCATCAGTTTTTCATTGCCATATACCCGGTCCAGACGGGCCTTTTCCACGTTGAGCATCTTGCCCCAGAGGGGAAGAATGGCCTGGAAGCGGCGATCCCGTCCTTCCTTAGCCGAGCCGCCTGCGGAATCACCCTCGACGATGTAGATTTCGGTCATGGTATTGTCCCGGGAAGTGCAGTCGGCCAGCTTGCCAGGCAGTCCGCCGGATTCCAACACCGACTTCCGCCGGGTCAGCTCTCTGGCCTTGCGGGCAGCCTCTCTGGCACGCTGGGCCATGACGGCCTTGTCAAAAATCACCCGGGCCACAGCAGGATTTTCTTCAAAGTAGGTGCTGAGGCCATCGCTCACCAATCCAGATACCAACGAACGGGCTTCGGTATTGCCCAGCTTGGTTTTGGTCTGTCCTTCAAACTCACACTCCGGCAGCTTGACGCTGATAATGGCAGTCATACCTTCCCGCACATCATCACCGCTGAGATCTGGCTCATTGTCCTTCAGCAGCTTTTTCTTTCTGCCATAGTCGTTAAACACCTTGGTCAGAGCTGTTTTAAAGCCGGTTTCATGGGTGCCACCGTCCATGGTATGAACGTTGTTGGCAAAGGACATGATGACCTCATGATAGCTGTTACTGTACTGGAAAGAAACTTCAGCCACCATTCCGTTCTCTTCCCGGCGAAGGTAAATGGGATCCGGATGAATCGGCGTTTTGCTCTTGTTGAGGTAGCTGACAAAGCTGCGGATACCGCCGTCATAATGGAGAACCTTTTCCCGGATATTTTCCGGGTCCCGGCAATCCGAAAAGACAATCCGGATACCAGCATTGAGAAATGCCTGTTCCCGCAGATCGTCCAACAGGATATCATACTCAAACTCGGTGGTTTCAAAAATAGAGGCATCAGGCTGAAAGACCACAGTGGTACCAGTTTTTTTGGTGTCCCCAATGATTTTCAGCGGCTCATCGTATTTTCCGCCGTCATGAAAGTGCTGGAAATAGACATGCTGTCCATTTTCCACCGTCAGATCCAGGGAGGAACTGAGAGCGTTGACCACCGATGCACCAACACCGTGAAGACCACCGGAAACCTTGTATCCGCCGCCGCCAAATTTGCCGCCGGCGTGCAGAATGGTGTATACCACCGTTGCAGCGGAGATGCCCTCTTTGGGATGAATTCCTACCGGAATGCCGCGGCCATTGTCGCTGACCCGAATGGCATTGCCTTCCAGAATATCCACCTGAATTTCAGTACAATATCCGGCCAGCGCCTCATCGATGGCATTGTCTACAATCTCCTTGACCAGATGATGCAGACCGCTGGAGCTGGTTGAGCCGATGTACATGCCCGGGCGCTTGCGGACAGCTTCCAATCCTTCCAGCACCTGTATCTGGGTTTCATCATATTCATTCTGGTGTACCCTGTTCTCTGTGTCCATAATTGCCATAGTCACGCCTTTCTCATCTGGTTTGCAAAACTTCCATGCTTGAAAATATCTCAAATTCTCATGCTATTTATGTTAAGATTGACCGCCCGGACAATTTATAAACGCCCGGACTTCATCCATTGACTTCTCTTTTTCAGGGTGGCAGCCGCCAGCTGGGACAGATAGATACTCTCCCGACGGCTCTCCTTGTCATAACACACCACAAAGGATTTTGGAATCTCATCGGTCACATTGACAACCCGTCCATCCTGCTGCTTTTTACGCAGAAACTCACGGGTGTATTTGGAGACGGAGGTATTCTCGATATCGAAAATGCCGATAATATTCTGCTGTGTCAAAATCGTTTCACTGCCTACATGAAGATACAAATTTTTTCCGCCTTTCTGAAGGTTACAGTGTTGCAGGCTGCTCTGCCAGATCCTCAAGGGAAATTTCCTCTACCTGTCCGGCTGTCACCCGAAACACCTTTCCCTGCTCCATCCGCAGAGGACCTACCACATCACAGCAAGTGATAAAAACCTGAAAGCCTTTGATCCGGTTGAGCAGGTAGTCCTGCCGGCCCTGGTCCAGCTCGCTCATCACATCATCCAGCAAAATCACTGGATTTTCACCGGTAATCTCCCGAAGAAGCGCCGCTTCCCCCAGCTTGAGGGCAATGGCGCAGCTTCGCTGCTGGCCCTGAGAGCCATAGAGCCGGGCTGAAAGGCCATTGACCTTCAGATCCATGTCATCCCGGTGAATGCCCCGGGTAGTGGAGCGCATCCGGATATCGGTCTCGAGACTCTCCTGCAAAGAAGTCCAATATTGTTGAATCAACGCATCGTCATAGATTTCCAATGGTGTCCCCGCTGGAAAAACCGAAGACTCATAACAGAGGGAAAATTCCTCTTCAAATCCTGAAAAGCCTCCATAGATTTTACTGCTCACCCGGGAAAGCTTCTGTAAATAATCCTGACGGAAGATGGAAATAGCTGTTCCCATACGGGCCAGCTGCTCATCCCAGATCTCCAGAAGACCCGCTTTTTTTCCAGTTTGAGCCAGCTGCCGCAGCAAAGCACCCCGCTGTTCCAGCACACTGTTATACTGAGCAAGATATTTGGCATAAATGGGCTTGATCTGGCTGATGGCATTGTCTAAGAAGGTCCGGCGTGCAGCAGGACCTTCCTGAACAATTGACAGGTCTCCCGGATGAAAAATCACCGACAGAAACTCACCCGCCAGCTCTGAAGAGGTCCGGAGCGGGACGCCATTGAGCTGAATCTTTTTACGGTCTCCACCGGCAGACTGATACCAGATCTGCTGTTCCCGTTCCCGGTCTGCAAAGGAAAGTCCCACCCGAAAGGCTTCTTGCTGAAATTGGATCATCTGGCTTTCCCGGCTGCCGCGAAAGCTGCGGCCACCGCTGCAGAGCCAGATGGCTTCCAGCAAATTGGTCTTCCCCTGGGCATTCTCTCCGAATATGACATTGACTCCTTCACAGGGAACAAGAGAGGCCGCTGTGAGATTTCGGAAGTTGGTCAGTTCCAATCCTGTTACCCGCATGAAAACGGTCCTTTCCTGCTATTTGACAAAGATCTCACAGCCCTCCAGGGTCACATGATCCCCGGGAAAGACCTTCTTTCCCCGCTGCTGACAGATCTCATCATTGACGGAAACAGCGCCTTCCAGGATCAATTCCTTGGCATGACCGCCAGTTTCAGCAATGCCGGTGTATTTGAGCAGCTGATCCAACCGGATAAACAATGTCTTGAGTTTTACATGTCTGATAATCATTCTTTTAACCTCATGGGCATCACCAGGTAGGTGAAGAAATCTCCCTCCAGGGGAACAAGCTTGATGGGGGACAGCGGGGTGGACATTTCCAGCAGTACCTCATCCGAAGAAACCACCTTCAGCGCGTCCAGCATAAACCGGTTATTGAAGCCAATCTGAAGGCCCTCCCCGGACACGGAAGCGCCAATGCTATCGCTGACCTTGCCCAGTGCCGTTTCACAGGAAATGCTGACGGTATCCTCCATAAAGAAAGCCCGGATCGGATTTTTGACCTTGTCGTTGATGATGATGGAAGCTCTTGTAATACTTTCCATGAATTCCCGAACATTCACCCGTACCCGAGTCTTGTATTCCTGTGGAATTGCAGACTCATAATTGATGAAATCTCCATCCAGCAGGCGGGAAATCAGCCGGTAGCCGCTGCACTCAAAAATCACATGACGGCTTCCCACGCTGATTTGAACAGCAGCTTCCTCGTCTTCTCCACCAAAACGACCCGTGAGCTTTACCACCTCAGAAAGGGTACGTCCAGGTACGACAAACCGGAAATCATCCTCAAATTCAATGGGCTCTTTGCGCAGTGCCAGCCGCTTCCCGTCTACCGATACCAGATGGAGAACCTTGTTCTTGGCTTCAAACAGCGTGCCGGTCAGAACCGGTGTAGAGGCATCCTGGGAGATGGCGAACAGAGTTTCACTAATCATGCCTCTCAGCAGCTTGCCGCTCATGGCAAAACTGCGCTCCCGGTCAATGACAGGAAGCTCAGGATATTCTTCGGCACTCATACCCAGAATGGTAAACTGAGCACCGCCCCCCTTGATAACCGTGAGGAGTCTGGGATCCGTCTGAAGGGTAATGGCGCCATTGGGCATTTTGGTGATGATATCAGAAAGCAGGCGGGCATTCAGGATAATGTCACCATCTTCCTGGCCTTCCACCTCCACCTCCTTGGTAATTCCCATTTCCAAATTGTAACCAATGACGGAAAGCAGATTGCCCTTGCAGCGGAGTAAAATACACTCCAAAGCCAACAAGGTAGACTTTTGAGAAACTGCCGGTGAGACGCTGCTGACCGCTTCACAAAATGCAGCCTTTTCACAGGTGAATTGCATATTCGTTTCATCCTTCCATAAATCAGGCAGAATCCTCGTCTTTCTGCCAAGAACACC
>CALXFL010000010.1 GCA_944387515.1 uncultured Clostridia bacterium | reverse complement strand
GGCATGGGGAAAGAGAAGATGATGTTCTCAAAGCTGAGCAAAAAGGTGTTCTTCAGCAGACGCCAGAAATACAGCGAGTGAAAGAACTCGTCGAAATGTTTAAAGCCAACCCAGGGGCTTTTGGCAAATCCCAAAAAGGGATTGTAATCCTGAAAGGCAATCAGGGTGCCATACATGGGGGCATAGTGAAAAACCAGATAAAAGAGAAGCCCTGGAATCATAAAGGTCAGCAGAATCAGGCCCTTCTTCCGCTGCCGCTTTGACACGCTGGGCTTTGCAGATGTACGCATAAGCTCCTCCCTGTTCCGGGACGCTTCCAAAGACAGAAAACTGTCTTCAGGCCGTCCTACATGAAATCAACATCCTGCATCCATGGATAAATAGAACAGCGCTCAAAAACACAGCTGTCTTTGAGCGCTGTCAAAGCGAGTGCCCATGGTCTCAGGTATCAACAAAAAGGACAGATGACATTATCCCTCTGCGGCCAGGAAGCGCTGGTAGGAATCGTTGTAGATCTTCAGCAGCTCATCCAGACCCAGGCTGTCAAATCCTGCCATATAGCTCTCCCACTCCGAGAAGCTCTTCTGTCCATTGACAAAGGCTGCGAAGTTTTCATCTACATAGGTGTTGATGTCACGAAGGAGAGTATTGACACGGTCAATCTCCTCTGCGGTATACCGCAGGGCAGGCACCTTGATGTTGCCACAGTTTTCAGTGGTAATCTGGTTGCCGCGTTTGCCTTCCTCAGTCAGAATCGACTGATAAACCTCCAGCGGGTAATCGGAAGGATAGAGGCTCAGGTCAAAGATATAGTTGTTGATATACTGCATGGTGCCCAGTTTGTCGGTGGTGACCTTTTCGGTATAGGTAGGAACGCCATCAACAATCGTATAGGTATCTCCCTCTACGCCGAAGTACATATCATACCGGTATTCACCGTAGGTGTACTCAAACAGACGGGCAACATCTGCGGCCTTCTCAGTGGAAATGGAAATGGCGCCTGCCCAGCTGGGGTCGATAGAGTTGTGCATACCCTGAATAGCCCGGGTTCCGTCAGGACCAGCCAGCGGCTTCATGGCTACCAGAGGAGCGGTGCCGTCATCCTGGGTAAACAGGTTGTTGAAGGTTCCCAGATGGCCGGAGAAGGAACCAAAGTCCACGCCGGACATACCGGTCACGATATTGGTGGTGATCTGGTCGGTGGTGATACCGTTCCATTCAGGATCCAGCAGGCCCTCGTTATAGAGTTTGTTCAGATATTCCAGTGCCTCGCGGTAACGAGGATCAGTGGGACCAAATTTGATCTCGCCGTCTTCCAGGAACATATCATCGGTGTTGTTGCCCGAACCACGGGAACCTACGCCAAATGCCCAAACAATCGGCTTGATATCGCCAGTCAGGGGCTTTTCAGCGCCGATTTCTTCCTTAAATGCTTTCAGAACGTTGTACAGGTCGTCGGTGTTGTCCGGCACTTCCATGCCAACCTGATCCAGCCAGTCCTGACGGATCATCCAGCCAGCCCAGCAGCGAGTACCCACATCACCCAGAATACGGGGGAAGAAATAGATGTGGCCGTCAGCAGAGGTCATGCCGCCCTTGACGGTGGGATCGTTGTCCATTGCAGCCTGAAGAGACGGAATATCCGAGGCAATCAGATCCTCCAGCGGCATCAGGGCGCCCTTCATACCGAACTCTTCCAGGTTCATGGGGTTGACACCTACGAAGAAATCAGGGAGCTCACCAGAAGCCATCATCAGGCCGAACTGAGTGGTGTTGTTTCCGTTGGTGTTGGACACGATGGTCCAGTCTACATGGATACCAGTCTTCTTTTCCAGTTCTTTCCAGGAAAGCTGATCGCTGTAACTCTTGATGCCGGTGGTGCCATCAAAGGTGGAAGAACCCCATCCAGTCAAGGTAACCGGTGTGTTCTCAGCCGTCGAGGATTCTGTGGTAGAAGAGCCAGTGGTAGAAGAATCACTGGTTGCACCAGAGGACGAATTGGTCTCCTGATTGCATCCGGAAAAAACAGAAGCGACCATCAGGGCACATAAAAGAATAGCGGTACTCTTTTTCATGTTTTTCATTTGAATGCCTCCTGCTTAAAATCTTGTGCATCAACAAATCTGTAATCAAACTGCCAACCAGGCTCTCCCGCGGTGCAACACCTGAAAGGCAGCAATCACCAAATTCAAGGCGGACTTATCCAGTATAAATCCATTTATAAAAATGTATATTTTTGCTTTCCCTATTTTTAGGTTTCGACATAAAAACGCAACTTTTTAAAGGACAGAATATATGTAAATATTTGGAAATCATCGAGTGTTTTTGTCTTATGTGTCTTATTATACTCTCCGAGCGCCGAAAAACAATTGACGTAATTCTCGAAAAATGGTATAATCGTACCATCTTGCAGCGGGAGTTGAAAAAAGATGCAGCAATACATTGGAAAAAAGCCCTACCAGAGCGCACTGGACGCCTCTATCCGGGATGGGCAGCTGCTGGTGGGCCTGCCGGAAGCTTTCCGGATGATTCATGTAATGGAGCGGCCGGCTGACTTCATTCTCACCTTCCACACCCACAGCTGGTACCACATCAACTACATCTGTTCAGGCAGTGTTTGTGTATCGGCAGAGGGCAAAACAACTACCGTCCGGGCTGGACAGGTATTTATTATGCCGCCCATCGCCCATCAGATCACCACTCAGACCGGATATGAGCAGATCGGCGTGGACATTCTGGTGACAGAGGACGCACGGAATATCTCCAAAATGGTACAGGAAACCTTTTCCGACCAAGCGGTTGTACTGACGATCCCCCCTATTAACCGGGATTTCAGAGAGCTGTATGAGATGATCCGCAGCACCACTCCCCTGGATAACCTGATGCTCATTAACCTCGCAGAGTCCATCGTCTACCACTGTCTGGCAGAAATGCGCAAACCCGAACAGAACCAATCCTTCCGGCGGCAGTTCATCAATCTGTTCAAGCAGATTGACCCGTTCCGCATCTCTCTGGGAGAGATTGCGGCCGCCCTGAACCTCAGCAAGACCCATCTGGAACGGCTGACAAGCCGGGAATTTGGATGCGGTGTGATGGAATACTGCAACAGAATCAAGATCTCCCACATCTGCATTCTGCTGCAAACCAGCAGCAAATCCATCGGCCAGCTGGCTGAAGAGCTGAATTTTTACGATGAGAGCCATTTCTGTGTCTTTTTCCGACGGTATATGGGAACCACACCCGGCCAGTACCGGCGAGAATTTCTAAGCAAATATGTAAAGCTCAAAACACAGCAGGCTTCCGATGCCACTGAATTTTAAAAAAACTGCCGGCAGGGTCCGTTAAATCCTGCCGGCAGTTTCAGCTTGTAGAAAAACCTATTTCTCAAAAAAAGTTGCACAAAAAGTGGAATACCTGACGGCATACAAAATCAAAAGCTTTACTCGATTTTTCTCGAAAAATCGTGGGGTTGAGGGGCAAAGCCCCCATCGCCCATCGCAATGGGCGAAATACTCAGCTCCTCCGCGCCCGGCGCGGACTACAAAGAAAAAGAAGCGCCCGCCGCAGCGGGCAAGACACCTTCCTCACAAACCCCACCCGGCGATTCCATCGCCGGGAACCTGCCCTATTTCCTGACGCTTTGTTCAATTTGCTAACCTGATTCCCTTTTTCGACAGCCTGAAACTGCCGGCAGGATCCGTTAAATCCTGCCGGCAGTTTTTGTTAACAGTGAGATTTTATTACCCCCGAAGGAAGTGCCGCTCCCAGTCCAGATAAAGCTGGTGAAGCGCCTGGGTCTCAATCTTTCTCAGGGTGGTGAAATCCCGGTCGGATTTCACACGGGCGGCAAGCTCCATGGGCACACCGCACAAGTTCAGATGGTATTTGGCGCAGATGGGATACATCTGAAGCTCACAGAAGGAGGTCACCGTGGCAAAATGCTGGCACATTTCAGCACGCTGCCGATTTCCCTTCCAGTTGTGGGTCAGCTCCAGATAGATCCGGGGATGGAAGTTGGCCATAACACCGCAGAATCCAGCGGCGCCCATCCGCATGGACTCAAGAATGGTGGCGCTGTTGGCATTGAACAGCTTGATGGAGCTGCCAGAAATGGCCTCCAGCTTCTCCTTCATCTGCTCCAGATCACAGCAGGTGTCCTTGATAAAGGCAAAGCGTCCGGTCGAGGCGCACCATTTGAGCAGTTCGGGACTCATGAGCCGCTTATAGGGGTAGGGGCACTCGTAGATGCCGAAGACGCAGTCGGGAATAGCGTCCAGAATCTTCTGAGCCCGCTCCTTCCAGACCTCGTCGCTCTCCTCCGGTGCAGCCAGCCGGTTGCTGACCAGCACAACAGCCTGAGCGCCCGAATCCCGGCTGTCCCGCAGCTCGGCGATCTGCTCCTCCAGGTCCTCCGAAACATGGCCGGAAACCACCACCGGCACCCGGCCAGCGGCTTTTTCCACCACGAACTTTCCTAGCTTGCGCCGCTCCTCCCGGGACAGATAGAACATCTCGCTGGACTGGCAGACGGCGAACAAACCATCCACGCCCTGCTCAATATACCAGTTGACCAGCCGCTCCACAGCGGGATAGTCGATCTCCTTGCCGTCCTTGGTGAAAGGCGTCACCATCGTCACCCAGACACCGTCTGAAATGCCATCGGCTGCGGGCTGCGCCACCGGCTCCATCCGGATCTGCCAGAAGGCAATCGTCCGCCGCTTCCAGGTATAGGTGATGTACAGGTCATTGCCCCGGCTCACAATGGCAGGGTAGGAAAATTCTGCCTGCTCCTCGTTTTTGTCACAAGGGACATGGTCGAGAATCTGGGGCTCGCTGAAGGTTCTGCCGTTGTCCTCCGACACGGCGAAGGCAATAGGTGAACGAGCGGCCCAGTTGCCAGACACCGGATTATAAACCAGTACAATCCGGCCGTCCTCCATCCGCACCAGGTCGATACCGCAGTTGTTGTTGGGCAGCGAGGTCCGGCGGGCCGGGCTCCAGCTGCGGCCACCATCGGTGGATTCGCTGGACAGGATGGCTCCCTCGGTGCTGCGGAGGAACATATGAACGGTTCCCGCTTCATCCTGCCATAAAGTGGGCTGGATCATCCCCATGCCGGAGTAAGTACGGGCATCAAAAGGCACGTTTTCGCTCTTGGTCCAGTGAACGCCATCCTCCGAGTGATCTACAAAAGCCGTCCAGTCAGAAGCGGTTTCCACCGAAGCAGGGGCCAGGATGGAGCCATCTTTCAGGTGAATGGGCTTGTTCTTCACCGGGCCTCTGCCGCCGAAATCCCCTTCCACCAATTCCCTGGGCTCGGACCAGGTTATGCCGCCGTCATCCGAAGTGATCACCATGGTCTGCCACTGGGGAATTTCGTGACCCACCTTATAAAACAGCATCAGTCTGTCCTGATGGCAAAACAGAACAGGATTCCAGCAGGGTACTCCTTCTACATCAGCAACCCGAACCGGCGGTGTCCACTCCCCGCCCATCCGTCTGGAAAACCAAATGGCCACATCGGGGGATTTCTCATGACGGCCGCCAAACCAGGCGGCTACCGGCGTGCCATCCGGCAGCACCTCGACAGTGGAGGCATGGCACTGGTCAAAATAGCGCTCTGACTCAAAAATGTGTTGATGGCAAATGACCTGATATTTCATAATGCGTCTCCTTTAACGCACCCTCCCCTGACTTTTCCGGTACTCGGTGGGAGAAATGCCTTCTAGTTTTTTGAAACTGCGGAAAAAGGTGGTACGGCTTTCAAAACCAGCCTGCTCCCCCACCTCGGCCACGCTGAGCGAGGTGGTCAGCAGCAGATGCTTGGCCCGCTCAATCCGGGCCTGACAAATATAATCGGTGAGGGTAAGGCCCATCTTTTCCCGGAAAATTCTGGACAGATACTTGGGATGGTACTCCATCGCCTCTGCAATCCGCTCGGCGTACAGCTCCTCAGACAGATGCTCCTCCACATACTGACAGATGCGGGCTACCTGCTGGGGAATTTCGTCCTGCTGCTGGCACTGAGCCATGCAGAATTCAAAAAAGCCTTCCACCAGCCGGATGCCATCTTCCACCAGAAAAGCGCCATTCTGAAGCTGCTGATCGGTCTGGCGGTAGTGGTCCGCAATCTCCGCGGTGATGACGGAAAGCTTTTGCTGGCAAAACAGATACCCTGTATAGGTCAGCTGAAACAGCATCTGCCGGTAAACAGCATAATAAAGGGGCGTTTCCAACACAGACCGGCAAAGCTCTTCCAAGAAGAGTGAAATCTGCTGCCAGTTTTCCTGTTTGAGCCAGGCAATCAGCTGATTCTGCTCCTTCCAACCAAAGGGCGCGTGCAGGCTGACTCCTTCCGGCTGATACAAAAGCTGCTCATTCTTGGCATAGAAAGCGGTCATGGCCTCGGACAACGCCGTATAGAGACAGCCATCCCCGCTGTGGAATTGGGACATGCCTGCCCGTACAATGCAGTACTCCCGGTCATAGGCCAATGCCTGCTCGACAAAAAAGCGCAGCTGATGGAGATGCTCCTGCATCGCATATTTCTGGTTGAAGAAATAACCGTAACAATGCTCCTCCAGCGGCAGGGTATAGCCATATACGTTGCTCTGCACCAGCCCTGTAATCAGGGAGCGCAGGCTCTCTTCAATGGCCTGTTGCTGGCTCTGGTCGAAGGATTGATAGTAGGTCTCCTGGAAAATTACCTGAATCACAATACAGCCCAGCTGCTGATCCGACAGATGCAGCTGCGACAAAAACCGCTTTTCAAAGGCGACACTGCCATACATGCACTGAAACCGGATTCCCTCCTCCAAGCAGTCCGCCAGCATCTCCTCCTTTTGCTGGTAGCTGGCGTCAATTTGCCCCAGCCGGGTCTCAAAATTCTGAAGCGCCCCATTGCCATTTTCCGGTGAAAACCGGCTGGACATCTGGGCAATAAGACGGAAGGGATGGTAGAGCTTTCTGGAATAGACAATGGCCAGCACAAAAAACAGCACCATCAATGCCACAAAGAAAAAGACAAGGGGCCGGTTCCACTGGTCAATGGTCTCATAAAAGCTGTCCAGTGGAATCATGGTAAAATAGGTCAGGCCGCCGATTCCCTTCTGCCCCACCATGTAATACTCGGTGTGGCCCAGGGTGTACTCCTCCCAGATATGGACACCCTTGCCCAGCGCCTCCTCTTGAAGCCCCGCTAGTTCCTCTTTGGAGATCTGCTGGTTACCGGTGTTGTAAAGCAGATTCTGTTGTCCGTCCAGGCAGAAAAACAACTGCCCATCCACCTCTGCCCGCTCCTGTGCCATCTGAGCCAGGCTGTCCAGGTCCAGATCCACCGTCAGCGACCAGACCCTTCCCTGAATTTGCCGGGACACCGAGACAGGCAGTACCCGTACTTTCAGACTAGCGCCATATTTCTCCGAAATATCCGTTGCCGGAAGCACTTTGATCTGTACATTGCTGTCGGTAATCGTCTGCCAAAAGGAAAGATCCTGGGTATCCCGCCGGTAGATCTCATTGAAGTAAAGGTCCGGCTCGCAGATGCCCCCGTCATAATAGAGCTTTTCCGCATCGCTATTGTACAGAAAAATCCGGTAGATGTGCTCATTGAGGGAAAAACGCAGATTTTTCAGCTGCTCCACCAGCTGAACATTGTTGGCGGAGTTGCTGGCATCCCACAGGGCAGTGGTAAGCCGCTGTGCCATACGAGTATTACTAAGGACATTATAGGAAGCGGAATAGATATCCTGCAAAAACTGATCCATCCAGCTGACCTGCTCCTCCAGAGAGGAGACCATCCCCATCTGTAATTGCTCCCGCCGGGTGTAGTTGGCGTTGATGTACAGGAAAGAGGACGCCACCGAAAAGACAAGGAAAAAGGTCAGAAACAACAGGAAAATCCGAAGATATTCCCATACCGGCATTTTAATGGAAGTCCATCGAAAGCGCATGGCAAACCCCTTTCAGCTGTGAAAAAGCAATATAATTCCAGGTGTTACAGGGTAGATTATACCACAATTTTCTCAGAAAGGAAAGACCTGAGAAGAGCCAGCCGTCTCCCAAAAGGACAGCCGGCTCTCCTGACAGCCATTACTGAATCCGCTGATAGGCTTCGTTATACATATCTTCAATGGTCTGGGCCCCCTGGGCTTTCAGTTCTTCCACAAAGGCAGGGAACTCGTCCAGCGATCTGGCACCGGTGATGAACTTGTCCACCTCAGAGTTAAAGACGGTCATCACGTTGGTCTGAAGGTCGGTGAGGGTTTCATCCTCCTCGGCGGTGAAGGCCAACGCCATGGAGTTCTTCATAAACTGGATGGTGCCAGCCTCGGTAGCAGCATCAATCCGGTCGCCATGCTCTACCATCAGCGGATCGGTGGTCTGCTTGAACCAGGTCTCGTTGATGTAGGGGGTGAAGTTGAACTGTCCGACGCCGATCTCGGCTTGGATGGCAGACAATTTGTCGGAAGAAGATGCGTGCTTATTCATAAGTTCATCAGAAATTTGCGGCTCGCCATCCACAATAGTATAGCTCTGGCCCTCGACGCCGAAGTTGGAGATCATGGCGCCCTCATCGGTGTAGAGCCAGTTGAAGAAGGTCACGATGTCCTCGGCACGCTCCACCTCAGAGTTGATGATGGTATTGTCTGCAAACCAGTCACGCTGGTAGCGGAGGGCACGGGTCTGGCCGTAGCTGTTTTCCATAGGATCCAGCATGTCAAAGTAGGCATCAGGATCCACCTGCTGAAGAGCAGGGTTGAAGGTACGGGCAGCAAAGGTATCGTTGTCATAGTAAAACAGCAGCTTGCCGGATGACAGCTTTTCCCAGCAGATATCCTTAGTCATGACCGCATAGTCGGGATCCAGCAGGCCGTCCTGGTACATATTGTGCAGGTAGGTCAGTACAGTCTTGAAATTGTCATGAATGGGACCGTAGAGGTATTTCTCCTCGGTGGGATCGTAGTACATGCCCTCGCTGGTGCTGAAGCCCTCAAAGCCACCGCTGCCCAGGGAGTAGGCGATCTGGCCGATCAGGTAGTTGGTACCACTTCTCGACGAGAGCATGTAGGAGTCGGGATAGAGCTCCTTCAGCTGTAAAAAGACGTCATACAGTTCGTCCCAGGTGGTGGGAACGGCGATGTTGTTCTTTTCCAGCAGATCCATCCGGATCATGGGCTGGGGGGCAGTGCCTACCCGGTACTGCTCCAACCGGACGAAGGAATAAAGATTGCCGTCCAGGTAGAGGTTCTTGGCGTCATCGGCCCGCTCCTCGCTGGTGATGAGGGCGAGATAATCCGGCATATACTGCTCATACTCGGACAGGTTCAGGAACATGCCATCACGTGCGTAGGTCTTGATATCTCCCTGGGAACCAAAGAAAACATCTGGAATTTTGTCAGTAGCTAAGTAAGTACTTTTCTTGGTTCCATAATCGCTACTGGGAACCAGCTGGAACTCCAGCGTCACATTGGTAACCCGCTGAATCTCCTGCAGGGCAATACAATCTTGTGAAATTGGTGAGTAACCATTTTCCGGATAGAGATAGGTGATGGTCAGGGGCTCGGCAAGCAGGGTATCGCTGCCCTCAGAGGCGGTGCTGGTGGTGCCGGAGGTGCTCTCCTGAGAGGTCTCCGTGCTGGATTTTTCGGTTTCACCACAGCCGGCAAAGGCCGAAGCCGCCAGCATCGAGGCCAGTACCAGGCTCATCAGTCTCCATGTTTTTTTCATACAAAACAGCTCCTTTTCATTTTTTATTGCCATTGCAGCCATCAGGGCCTGCAAATAACGTCAACCTTTCAGGGCACCTACCATGACGCCTTTTACAAAGTGCTTCTGAACAAAGGGATACACACAGAGGATGGGCAGCATCGTGATGAATACCACTGCATACTTGATGTTGGTGGCGATGGCACCCAGGTCGCCGGTCATGGAGGAGGCGGAAGAAGACATGGACGTCGTCTCACCAGAGAGCACGATATTTCTCATAATCAGCTGCACCGGATACTTGACCTTGTCATCCAGGTAAATCAGGGCGGAGAACCATCCGTTCCAGTAACCTACCGCATAAAAGAGGATCATCGTGGCGATGGTGGGCACCGACAGGGGCAGCACAATCTTGGTAAAGATAATCAGATCGTTGGCGCCGTCCAGATAAGCGGATTCAAAGATTTCCTCCGGCAGCTGCTGGAAAAAGGTCCGCATGATGACCATGTACCAGGCATTGATGGCACCAGGCAGCACGATTGCCCAGATGGTGTTGAGCAAGTGCAGGTTGTCCACTACCATGAAGTTGGAAATCATACCGGCGTCAAAGAACATGGTAAAGATGATCATGAAGGTGAAGACATTCCGGCCATAGAATTTCTTCCGGGACAGCGGATAGGCACAAAGGGCGCTCATGCTGACCGCAATCAGGGTACCGACAACGGTATAGATAATGGTGTTCAGATAGGAACGGGGAATGTCCGGATTCTGGAGCACCGCCAGATAGGAAGTCAGGTTGATGCCTACCGGCAGCAGATCCACCTCACCCCGCATGACGGCATAGCCGTCACTGAGGGAGATGATGAGCATATAATAGATGGGATAAATTACAATGATACAGAGAATCAGCAGTATGGCGATGTTGATGATCTCAAACATCACGTCACTTGTGGTTTTTCGTTTCGCTATCATCAAATGTCACCTCTTTACCACAGACTGGTCTCGCCGACCTTGGCGGCAATCTTGTTGGAAACCACAATCAGCACCAAAGAAATCACCGACTGGAATAGGCTGACCGCCGTTCCGTAACCGTAGTCCGCCCCCAAAAGGCCCCGGCGGTAGACATAGGTGGAGATAATATCGGCGGTCTCATAAGTAGAACCGTTATAGAGCAGAATGATCTTTTCATAGCCTACGGTCAGCATACTGCCGATGCTCAGCAGCAGCTGGATGGAAATAATCGGGGTAATGGAGGGCAGACTGATGTACCAGGTCTGCTGTACCTTGGTGGCGCCGTCAATCACCGCTGATTCGTACAGCTGGGGATCCACACCGGTGAGGGCGGCTAGGTACATAATGGAGCCCCAGCCTGCGCTCTGCCAGATGCCAGAGGCGATGTAAATGGTGCGGAACCATCGGGGATCTGTCAGGAAGTTCACTGGCTGTCCGCCAAAGGTGACGATGATCTGATTGATGAGGCCGTCACTGGTGAGGAAGTTGACCAGCATGCCGCAGATAATGACCGTTGAGAAGAAGTGGGGCAGATAGGTGATGGACTGTACCGCCTTCTTAAAAGGTTTCTGCTGCACCTCATTGATCATGAGCGCCAGGAAAACAGGAACCGGAAAGGAAAAGATCAGATTGTAAAGGCTCAACAGCACCGTGTTGCGGAGCAGCCGGAAAAAGTCTGGTGTGGAGAAGAAATTGACAAAGTGTTCAAAGCCCACCCATTCGCTTCCCCACAGGCCCTTCCGAGCGCTGAAATCCTTGAAGGCCAGCAGCAACCAGGCCATTGCACCGTATTTGAAAACGATGTAATAGAGAAACGGCAGCGCAAAAAGCAAATAGAGGAATTTGTTTTCCTTGATGCGCTTCCAGATGAGATGGGTGCGTCCTTTTGAAGTTAAAGTATCAGCAGCCCACATACAACCACTCCTTTACTTTGACTGTTTTTTTGACGGTTGAGAAGTTTTTTTGTTGTTTTTGCATGGCTATTATACACGCCATTTCTGCATCATTTCAAGAAACAAATCCTTCTGCTGGTTGCATTTGGACGGAAATGGAGGGTGCATTTTGGTATTTCTGTGTCAAAAAGTCACTTTTTTCATGAACAAGCCATTTTTTCTTCAAAAAGTTCCCATGATTTAGACGAATTTTGGAAAAAATCTGATTTCTCCTGAAAGGAGAAAAAGCCGAATTTCCCGGCATCCTTTCCTCTCGAAAAAGGCAAGCATGTTTCAAAAAGTCATCTGACCTCCACCTGGTAAACCCAAAAGTAGAGATCTGAAACCATTCCAGATCTGATACAGCTATTAAAAATCGGATAAATCCCATTGCAGATAAAATCACTTTCTGATATAATAGTATCACCCACAGAGAAAAAACGGAGGCTCATGATGATACAGGAAATTTGCAGAGATGAAGCAATTCTATCTCAGGAAAGTCTGCCTGCCACCCCGGAAGATCTTTCCATCGGAATGGATCTGCTGGAAACGCTGGAAGCCCATCAGGAACACTGTGTGGGTATGGCTGCCAATATGATCGGCATTAACAAGCGGATCATTGTGTTTGATGACAACGGTACGCCCGTTCTCATGTTCAATCCGGTCATCCTCAAAAAGTCCGGTCCCTATGAAGCAGAGGAAGGTTGTCTTTCCCTTACTGGTACCCGAAAAACCAAACGCTGGAAATCCATCAAGGTCCAGTACCAGAATGCGGCATTTCAGCTCCGCTTTAAAACCTATACCGGCTGGACCGCCCAGATCATCCAGCACGAAATCGATCACTGTGACGGCATCATCATCTGATTTTCCAGGGTTTCTCCCCCGGTTTCAGGCCGGAATTTCCGGTACAAAAATTTTTTTGAGAAAAATCAAAAAAATGGTTGACAAAGCAGAAAGTGTGTGGTAATATAATATACGTTCGATGCGGAAAAAACCGCCTCCCTCTTACGAGGAGAGATGTCCGAGTGGTTTAAGGAGCTGGTCTTGAAAACCAGTGATCCCTCACGGGACCGTGGGTTCGAATCCCACTCTCTCCGCCACTATCTTTCATACCTTGACAGGAACGTTTCCATGGAGTTGTACTCAAGTTGGTGACGAGGCGCCCCTGCTAAGGGCGTAGGCCGCTTAATAACCGGCGCGAGGGTTCGAGTCCCTCCAACTCCGCCAAAACAAAAATCCCGCCGCTATGGGCTCAAAGCTCACAGCGGCGGGATTTTCCGTTGCTCCTGAAATTTCTGAAAAAGGCCAGATTCAAAAGTATTCTTTTTACCTATCCAAATGACTTTAAAACTCTAAATCAGATCGTGAGCAGCCATCCTGTCAACAGAATATAATTATTTTGACCATATACAAAAAGCCATCCTTTCACCCAATGATGAGATGAAAGGATGGCTTTCAATTTATTTGGCTACGAATGTTGTTACAGAGTTAGCCGGTGCTGTATACAGCAGCTTTCCATCCGTCAACACTGCATTCTCCAGATTCACCCCATGCTCACCAGGAGCAGTCCGGGTCACCTGGTAACGACTGCTGCCATGAAGAACCGACAGGTCAAACCGTGCTTCCTCATCAGAGGTATTGACCAGAATAAAGCAATCTGGATTGCTGGTTCCGTTAGAAGCAAACGCAATTGCACAGCAGCTGGTGTTGGTGCTGTAAGTTTTGGCGGCATACATGCCGGCCTGTCCCACCGGACAGACCTGCTTGTAATAGTAATAGCCATCCCGCACCTCATAACTGCCATCCTCCATCACCTGAATGGCATTTCCAGGATTAGGATCTCCCCCAACCCATTTAGGAGGCCGCTGAATGCCAGCCCAGGGAATAATGGAGTTGTTTTTGGCGCAATAGATGTTCTCATAGATCTGATACACGAACTCTGCATCCATCTTGCTCCAGCTGGTAGAGGTCACCCAGCTGTGAAGCTCAGGCCGCAGAGCACGAAGCTGGTCAGCACCCGCGCTGCGATGGTCACCATACCATTTCTGTGCCATCATTCCACCACTGAAGCCATGAGAGGTAATCAGTCCCAATGCCTTCACCGCTTCAGGATTGTCTGCAATTTCACCAGCATAACCCCAATGGGAAAACCGGGTCCAGTTGGAGGTTTCACCCGGCGTAACACCAATCTCCTCACAGCCATTGGCATCCAATACCTGCCGCAGCAGAGGAAGAAAATCTGCAACTGCCTCAGGGGTCCAGTAGAGGTTGTAATCATGACCAGTGCCAATATTGCCGTGAGAACCATCCTCCGGCCAACGGCTGTAATCCTCACCTTCATTATGGATAGAAATATATTTCACCGGAAGATGCTCTTCATCCCGAAGATAACGGACCCAGGCCGTCATATATTTGGCCAGCTCTTCCTTATAAACAGGATTCAAATCCCGCCCCCTCATCAGTTTCTGGCTGGTCATAAAGGGCGGCGGTCCATACAGGGTCGTGATAACTTCAAAGGGGCGCCCCTGTTGTTCTGTAAGACGAAACCCTTCCTTTACAAAGTACCGCATCCATTTGGTGGTGATCTCATGATCGTAGTTGCGTTGGTCCAGGTTGCCTGCACCCGGTTCATTCAGCTGGGATTCCTGCTGCTGGAACGGGTCCAGAAACATTTTTACCGTATTGGGCCGCAGGCCCTCCTCTCCGAAAACCAGCTGAAGAATCTCCTCCCGTTTCTCCGGAGAAAGAATGCTGAATCCTCCGTAATCCTGGGGATCCTGGGTGTAATCCACCGTCTGGGCGGTCTCCACATAGTTGAAGCCAAAGCCGTCCCAGTCGATGACTTTTTTGGAAAAATCAATTTTGCTGTGTACAAGCATGAAAAAGCTCCTTTCTCACAGGTTCAGCAGCGGCTCAATGTTACCGCCCATGACCAATCTGGCCTCCTCTGGACTGAACCGGTCCCCCAGAAAAGCCTGGAAAGCAGCAACATCGGCATGCATAACAGAAAATGGGGTATCACTGCCAAAACTCACCCGTTCTGCTCCCAGCGTTTCAATGGCGGCAATAGCCTTTTTCCAACCAATGTTGCTGGCGATCAGGTGCAGATTCGGGCACTCTACTGCCATCTCGATACAGCTTTTAGAAAGATCAGGCAGACCCGCTCCCCCCATATGGGCCAGTAGGATGGTGGTCTCGGGGAAACGGCGGGCGATCTTGGCAACCCGATAGGGATGGGTATAGTCGTACTCATCCGCACCGATGTGAAAAGCCAACAGCGTTCCGGTTTTCGCCGCTTCTTCTATCAGCGGCAATACCATCTCTTCGTCATCAATATAATAGCTATTCTGGGCGCCATTGAACTTAATGCCATAAAGGCCGTAGTCCTCCACACAGCAGCGAATGGTTTCCCTCCCCTTTTCAAAGCCCAGGTGGGGATCCACCCAGCCAAACCCCAGCAGGCGGTCAGGGTATCGCTTCACTGATTGATGAATATACGCCAGAGAATCGTCAATCTCCCGCATATAGGGCGGTTGCAGCCAGTAAATGGCCTTGTCCACACCACTTTGATTCATCTCATCAATCAACGCTTCCACCGGAATGGTAATGGGGCTGCGAATTGGAGAAATATGGGTATCCGCATCTATAATCATATGCTTCTCCTTTACCGGAACATCAGGTCATACAAGTCATTGGCCTCCTGGGTGAGGATTTCACCGCCATCCTGAAGCCATTTGGCTACAAAGTTGTCAAACTCATCCATACTCGTCTTGCCAGTGATAACTTCCAGATAGAACTGTTTTACATAGTTGTTCAGGTTTTCACTATAAAGCGGGCTGGATTCTGTGGAAATACCCAGCAGCGGATCAAAATATCCCTCATTCTGATGCGCATACTCAATGGCAAGCGGATCCAGGTAATCGTTATAGATATCGTCGATCCAGATGGGGCACCAGGCACTTTCGCTCATCTCACGAACGCCTACTTCATTGAGTTTCTTTGTAAAATCGGTATAGGGTTCTAAGAAGACGGTGGAACCGCTTTCGGCTTCAGGATCTGCATAATCCCAGTGTACCCCCCGCTCACCCAGCATGGTAAGCTCAAACAAATCCTTTTCAGTAGCGATAGTCTCAAACATCTTCATAATATAAGCTGCTTTTTCATCATCCACATGAGAACCAAAGGTCAGCATGTATTTCTTAGGACCATATTCCCAAGTACCATAGTGACCTTCCGGTCCCTTAAAGGAAGGAGCGCCTACAATATAACCATCTGGATTCTGGGCCTGAAGCGAGGCAGTATAAGAACCAGAAGGTACAATTGCTGGAGCATAACCGCCAGCCTGTCCCATGGTGCCCACAATGCCTGCATAGAAGTCGTTGTCCCGCTTGGCCGTCGTCATGATGCCTTTGGGAATCCAGTCGTTGCCGTACCATTTTTTCAGCAGGGCCAGCGCATCCTTGACCTCCGGCTGAATGGCGCCGTTGACTACCTTGTCATCCCGAATCATCCACTGACCAGGCATAACGCCATACGCACCAAATACTTCAGAAAAATATCCGCCCATATCCTGAGAGGTATAGCCGTATTCATCAGCCTGTCCGTTGCCATTGGGGTCTTCAGTGCGGCATTTTTCCAACCAGACCTCAAACTCCTCAATAGTTGTAGGCGGTTCCATACCAAATTTTTCAAGCCAGTCGCCCCGGTAAGCCAGGGTATGCCGGGTAGGCCCATACATATTAAAGGAAGGAATGCCGTAGAGTGTACCATCTGTTGGATCCTTACCCCAGGCCCACATCTTGTCATAAATCTCGTTGACCTGATCATAATACCGGGGCATATTCTGCTGGATAAATTCTTCAGTAAGAGGTTTTAACCAACCGGCTTGCAACACCACGGTATTCAGATAGCCCAATTGCATAACATCAGCAGGTTGTTCTCCAGATGTAGCCATTAACTGTAATTTTTGATTCCATTCAGTGCCATCATGGTTACCCATGGGAATCAGTTCCAATTCTACGTTGTAACCATACTCTTTCAGCAGCTCAGGCAGTTTAGTTGTGGTATAGGAGTCCTGTAATGCTAAATCCTGGGTGCAGATATACGAAATATGCACCACTTCATCGGTGACGCCCTCACTCTGTACAGTACTTTCACCGGAAACAGCGCCAGTAGAAGTGCTGTCGGAGGACGTCGTTGTAGTCTGGTTGCCACAGGAAACCATGGAACCGGCCAACAACATAGCAGCAAGAATCAAATGCAGGGACTTTTTCATGATTAAACCTCCATTTTTATAGTTGACAACTGTATGACTGACGGGAATTCATCCTTTTACTGCGCCAATCATCACTCCTTACAGAACACTTTCATGACCCAACTTTTTGGCTATGGTGTTAGTGCCCAGTACCAATACAAAACCAACCAGTGATTTGAAGAAGCCAATTGCAGTGGTATAGCTGTACTGTGCCTGTTGCAAACCAGCCCGATACACAAAGGTGTCAATGATATCTCCCACACTGTAAACCGCCGCATTGCTCAGGTTGAACACCTGGTCAAAGCCAGCATTGAGGATCTGACCCGTGCGAAGGATGAACATAATGGTAATGGTGCCGACAATTCCGGGCAGGGTGATGTATCGCAGCTGCTGGAATCGGTTGGCGCCATCAATACGAGCTGCTTCATAAAGCGTCATATCCAGCGAACTGAGCGCTGCCAGATAAATCACAGAATCCCAACCGATATTCTGCCAAATTTCCGAAACAACCAGCAGACTTCTGAAATACCGGGGATCCCCCAGAAAATTGATCTGCTCCATGCCCAGCATCTGAAACAGCGAAATCAACACACCATAATCAGGAGAAAGAATTACCCGGAGAATACCAGCCAGAATAACCCAAGACATGAAATGCGGCAGATAGCTGATGGTCTGAATAACCTTTTTAAATCGTTCCCGCTTGACTTCATTGAGGAGCAGTGCCAGCAGAACTGGTGCCAGGAATCCAAAAACAATTTTATAAATGCTAATGAGAATGGTGTTGCGCAATACCTGCAATCCATTGGGACTGGTAAAGAAAAATGCAAAATGTTTGAACCCTACCCATTCTCCCTGGAAAATAGTCTGATAAAAACCCTGCCCCAGTACAGGTTTATAATCTTGAAAGGCAATCAGTAAGCCCAACATGGAGCCATATCGGAAAATCAGAAAATAGAGCAATGCCGGCAGCAGCATCAGATAGAGAATACGGTACCGCCAGATATTTTCAAAAAAACCTCTCCGTCTGACTGTAGTCATATCAGTCAATCCTCCTTTGCTGATTAAACAGAGGCTGGTGCTGCATGACAGCAGTCCATCCCTCAAAGCTCTGTTCCACTGCTTCCAGCAACGCCGCCTCATCCTTTTGAAGGAAAGCTTCCAAAATCCGTTTATGATCTTCCAGCGCCCGTTGAGGATCATCAGCAAATTCTGGACGCATTTCTGGCAAAGGATGCACAAAAATTACAGCAAGCTGTTCTCCAAAGCTTTGAAGGTTGGAACGCTTCCTTGACACACCTCGCCCAGCAGAATACAGAAAACTGAAATTGATGTGGGAGCTATCATAAGTAAGCCCTCCGATTTGCAGCACCGCATTACCTGACAAGTGGTTTTGCACCCCATGTAGAAATTAAAACCCCACAGCTGTGAGTTTTAGACCCATGGCTGTGGAATTTAATTTGATTAAAATAATAAAAGAAAAAACCAATCATTTGCTTATACCCCTACTATATGACCCCCTCTTGCGGATTAAATATCAGCAATCAATATCTTAGCGCCAATTGTTCATAATTTGTTTACTTGTGTGTGAAGCATTTTACCCTGCTTTTGCGTTATCATCATATAGAATTCCCAAGGAGCGTGACACAATGAATCGGTTGAAAGAGCTTTCTCTTTTCAAAAATAAATATTTCAGGCTGTTTTTACTGCTGGGTTTCCCTGTCTGCCTGTATTTTGCCACCGAACTGGGACAAGGTCAGGACCTCTCCCTGCTATGGGACTTCACCCTTACTAGACTGGGTGTCGTGGCCTTTTCAGTGCTTCTCACAACTGCGCTGTTCTGGGTAGGCACCCTCATGACCCGGCGGGCCTGGGCGGGCGGCCTTTTTACCGCGCTCCTCTATATGACCTTTGCTACTGTGGACTTCTATAAGACACAGAGCAGTGGTGCGCACTTGCAGATTTCAGACCTGCTGCTGGCTGGCAATATTTCCGGACTTTCCAAATTTGCAAAGCTCTACTTTAGCCCCATTCTGTTTGGATGCTGGGTGGTGGTGCTAGCCTGGGTCTTGCTGCTGTGGTGTATAGACTTCAAAACCCGCAAACAGTTCCGCTTCCAGTGGCTGATGCCTGGTGCCATTGGCTGGATTACCGCCATGAGCGTTTGTCTGCCCGGCATTTTCGGGCCCCTCTGCCAGGTATTCGGCATCGATGACAGCCCCAGTTATAACGTATTCCGTGATGCCGAACGTTTTTCCAACAACAATCTGGTATCCAATCTGGTTGTTTCCCTCAATGAAGCTGTGACCGATGATGTGGAGCAGCCCACTGGATATTCCTCCGAAACAGTAGAAGAACTGCTGGAAGAAGGCTCTTCCAGCACAACGGCGGATATCTCCACAACGGAACAGCCCAACATCATTGTCATCATGTCGGAAACCTTTGCAGATTTCCGTGAACTGGATCATACATCAGATCTGGACCAGTATTATGCGCCGCTGGATCGCATCCTGGCACAGGAAAACACCTACCATCTTACCACAGTTGTGCCTACCTTTGGCGGTGGCACCGTCAAAACAGAGTTTGAGCTGCTGATGGGTCTGCCGGTACGTTCCCTGTCAGACGCCTATATCCCCCATCAGCTTTTGGACGACAAGGAGGAAATTGCTGAGAGTTTTGCCAGCATTTACCGTGACCAAGGCTATACCACCAGCTACGTTCATCCCTATTATTCCAATTTCTACCAGCGGGATGAGACCTATGACCGGTATGGATTTGACAACCTGCTCTTTCTGGATGATCTGACCGTCCCTGCTGAAACCTGGCACAATGACTATGTAACCGACGAAACAGTGTTCCGCCAGGCAGAGGCTCTGTTGGAGCAAAGCGACGGTCCTGACTACATTCATCTGACCACCATGCAGAACCATATGCCCTATGACACAGCAGAGGATGGTACTCCTCCTTATGAATTCTATCTGGAGGGTATTGAGAAAACCGGTCAGGCCTTGGAAGAATTTCTGGAATACCTGTCCCAGATGGATGAGCCTGTCATCGTCTATTTCACTGGTGACCACTTCCCTTATTTCAGTGAAGAAGGAAACGTCTATGAACGGACGGGCATTACCAGCGAAAACTGCCAGCAGCTCTACTACCAGTCCTCCTTCCTGTGGAGCAACCAACCTGTAGACTGGGAGGCGCTGAATATTCCGGATGCACTCTCTTCTTTCTATGTTCCTCATCTGCTTTACCAGGCCTCTGGACTTCCGGACTCTGCCTTTGTAGATACCGTGCTGATGGCTATGGCAGAAGAGCCTGTTTACTCCGTAGCAGAAGAAACAAGCGAAAATGACTGGCTGCTAGATGTTCTTACCTATGACCGGGTGCTGGGAGAAAGCTATTCCCAGCCAGAAAGCCAAACCACTTCCACTTCTTCTATCAAAAAACGTCCCTCACGTCAGCAGCTCAACTGAATAGTTTTTAAAAGCGGTACAGGCAACACTGTACCGCTTTTTTACCGCCTCCCAGAATGTCTTCCCTTGACATTCTGCCAAAACCCGGTACAATATAACTATACCCTAGATGGATGGAGATGGATCATGAAACAGTGCATGGATTCAGAAAATCTGCACCGCAGACTGAAAAAAATTATTGGCCAGGTTCAGGCAATCGATCGGATGATTGATGAAGATGTACCCTGTGAAGATATTCTTTCCCAGCTCAATGCTGCCAAGTCTGCCCTGCATAAATGCGGACAGGTGGTCCTGGAAGGTCATATTCGCCATTGTGTCCGGGATGGACTGGCCCATGGAGACGCAGACAAGACGGTGGAGAGCTTTACTAAAGCAGTGGAACGTTTTTCCAACATGGGATAGTCCCATATGGAAATGACAGCAAAATCCCTTCTAAACAGTTCAAGCCCTCATCTTGCAAGATGAGGGCTATCTTGTTTTCCTGCGGATTCTATCCCAAACAAGCACATAAAAATAATTTGGTTTTATGTGTGCAAGGTGTTTCTAGCCAGTTTTTCTTCATTTCGTCATGAATTGTACTGAATAATCATCTCTGAAATCGATTTTTCACGTTGACTTTCCTCCTTTTGGCCCCGTATAATGTGGACGTCAACAAGAAATACCGGTGCTTTGTTGGAATCATTTTAGGATTGAAGAGGTGAACGTGATGGCAGACATCACAGGTGCAGCTGTTCGCTGTGGCGGCAAAAGCGGCACACATTCGGAGCTCTTGAAGAGTATCCGCAGACGCTGGCAGCTTTTGCTGTTTATTTTGATTCCGCTAGTCTGGCTACTGGTTTTCAAGTACTATCCCATGCTGGGTGTACAGATCGCCTTCAAGAAATACCGGATTACAGATGGAATCTGGGAAAGCAAATGGATTGATTTTGACAATTTCGTTAAGTTTTTTCAGTCCTATCAGTTTTCCCGTGTTCTGATCAATACCCTGCGCATCTCGTTTTACAGCCTGATTGCCAGCTTCCCGCTCCCCATTGTACTGGCTCTCTGTCTAAACGCCATGAGCAGCCTGCGGTACAAAAAATTCGTACAAACCCTGACCTATATTCCCCATTTCATCTCCACAGTTGTATTGGTAGCCATGATTCTCCAGATCTTCAACACCCGGGTCGGCGTATACGGATATTTTGGCCGGCTGCTTCTGGGACAGACCCCTCCGGATATTCTGGGCAGTCCGGTTGCCTTTACCAATCTCTATGTATGGTCAGGCGTATGGCAGAACATGGGATGGTCCTCCATCATCTATATGGCCAGCCTGTCCGCTGCTGATCAAACCCTCCATGAAGCTGCTCAGGTAGATGGTGCAAGCCGGTTTCAGCGTTGCCTTCACATCGACCTTCCGGCGCTACCGCCTACCGCCATCATCCTCTTGATCATGAACGCCGGCAGTGTAATGAGCGTGGGATTTGAAAAGGTCTATCTCATGCAAAATGCGCTGAATCTCAGCCAGTCCGAAGTAATCTCAACCTATGTCTACAAGAGCAGCCTGACTGCTTCTGGAAATGACTTTTCCTACGGCACAGCCATCGACTTGTTCAACTCCCTGGTCAATATGCTGCTGGTTGTTGTGAACTCCATTTCCAGACGTGTCAGCGAAACCAGCCTGTGGTAAGGAGGGCGTGACTGTGACAAGAAATAAAATTGC
>CALXFL010000009.1 GCA_944387515.1 uncultured Clostridia bacterium | reverse complement strand
CGGCGTTTTGCTGGAGGAAGTGCGGGCCATCCGTGCCGCTCTCTCCCGAAGTATGGAAGAACGGATTCGCCGGGGGATAGCCTCTCTGGAGGGAATGACGGCCCGGCTTGCTGCCTGTTCACCTGCCCGTAAGGCTGCCGATGCCGCTCTGCGCCAGCAGCAACTTGTCCACCGTCTTCAGGGAGCCATGGCTGCCCGACTCCGACAGGAGGAACTGAAGCTGGGACAAGCTGCCGCTGCACTTTCGGCGCTGAGCCCATTAGGCGTACTGGCCCGGGGCTATTCCATTACCCGGCAGGATGGCCGGCTGGTCCGTGATACAGCCGGGCTGAAGCCCGGTCAGCTGCTGACCACTACCCTGGCAGACGGCGAGGTCGTCAGCCAGATCTGCGGGATCAATCCCGGGAAGGAGAAATCATGCCCAGAAAAAATCTGACCTTTGAAGAATCCCTCACCCAGCTGGAAGCGCTGGTTGTACAGCTGGAAAAAGGGGAACTTTCCTTGGAGGAATCCCTGAAAGCCTATGAGCAGGGAGTGGCATTGGCAGCTTCCTGCGAAAAAGCCCTGGAAACGGCCCGGCTGAAGCTCTCTGAGCTGGGAGCTGAGCCTGAGGAACAGCCTCAAAGCTGAAAGGAGCATCCATCATGCAAGAATACCTGGCAGCGATTGACGCTGCATTGGAACAGATTCTTTCCCGCAATCCGCTGACCCCGCATCGGGTGCTGGATGCGATGCATTACAGTGTATTTGCTGGCGGAAAGCGGATTCGTCCCTGCCTTACGCTGGCCTTCTGTCAGCTTTGCGGCGGAGATCCCACGACAGCGCTGCCCTTTGCTTGCGGCATTGAGCTGGTGCAGACCTATTCTTTGATTCACGATGACCTGCCCTGTATGGATGATGACGACTTCCGGCGGGGCAAGCCCTCTTGCCACAAGCAGTTTGACGAAGCCACGGCACTATTGGCGGGAGATGCCCTGCTGACCATGGCTTTTGAGTCTCTTTCTCAGGCCGAACTGCCCCCGGAACGGGTGGTGAAGGCGGTGGAGATTTTTAGCCGGTTGATCGGTGTGGTGGGCATGATCGGCGGTCAGGAGATGGATCTGGAAGCAGAAAATCCCGATACCCGGCCTGATCTGGACACCCTGCGGACACTTTGTGCCCGCAAGACCTGTGCTCTGCTTCAGGCTTCCTGTCAGCTGGGTGTGCTGGCTGCGGGCGGCACAGAGGAGCAGCTGAGTGCGGCCGGTGAATATGCTTACCAGTTGGGCATGGCGTTCCAGATTGTGGACGATATTCTGGATGTGACTGCTGACCCGGAGAAGTTGGGCAAGCCGGTGGGCAGCGATGCAGCCAACGGCAAGGTGACTCATGTCACCCTTCTGGGATTGGAAGGCGCCAGTCAGGAAGCAGACCGGTATACCGCCCGGGCGCTCAGCTTGTTGGAGCGCTTCCCCGGTTCGGAGCCACTGAAAGAACTGACCCGCAATCTGCTGCACCGTGATTACTGACCATTGAAAGGCGGCACGACCATGCTTCAAGATCTTTTTAACAACTATGTGCTGTGGGTTGCGCTGACAGCATGGCTGACTGCACAGCTTTTGAAGGTGTTGTTCTACGCCATCAAGTATCGCACCCTGAATCTGGAACGGTTGGTGGGTGCGGGCGGTATGCCCAGTTCCCATACCTCCACAGTCTGCGGACTGGCCACCGCCATCGCCAAGATGTACGGCCTTTCCTCTCCCTATTTTGCCATTTCTCTGGTACTTGCTGCCATTGTTATGTATGACGCCACCGGCGTGCGCCGGGCAGCAGGGGAGCAGGCCAAGGTCATTAACCGCTTGCTGTTTGAACAGCATGAGCTGGAAGAAACCCCCAAGATGCTCAAAGAGCTGCTGGGACATACGCCGCTGGAAGTTTTCGGCGGTGCTGTGCTGGGCATTGCGCTGGGACTCTTGATTCCCATCTGGCCCATGATGCACGGATAACATAAAGGAAGTAGAATTATGGAGCATTATCCCATTCTGGAAAGGATCAACAGTCCCGCTGATTTGCGAGCTCTGCCCGCTGGGCAGCTGGACGCCCTCTGTGGGGAGATACGTTCCTTTCTGATTCATCATGTCTCCAGAACGGGCGGCCATCTGGCCTCCAATCTGGGGACGGTAGAGCTGACGCTGGCTTTGCATCGGGTTTTTGATTCTCCGGCGGACAGCATTGTCTGGGATGTGGGCCATCAGAGCTACACCCACAAGATTATCACTGGACGGCGGGACCGATTTGACACCCTCCGGCAGGAAAACGGCCTGTCCGGCTTTCCGAAGCCGTCAGAAAGCCCTCATGATGCCTTTGCCGTAGGACACAGTTCCACCTCTATTTCGGTGGCTTATGGCATCAGCCAGGCCAACCACCTGAAAAACAATCCCCACCATGCCATTGCGGTCATTGGCGATGGTGCCTTTACTGGCGGCATGGCTTATGAAGCATTGAACAACGCTGGCCGAAGCCGGAATAACCTGATTATCGTTCTCAATCATAACGATATGTCCATCAGCCGCAACGTAGGCGCTTTTGCCCGGTATCTTTCCACCATCCGGGCGCAGCCGGCGTATCTTCGGTTCAAAGGGCGGGTAGAAAAAGTGCTGGATCACACACCATTGGTAGGGGGACGTATCAAGGAAGCCTTGTTGTCTTCCAAGTCCGTTTTGAAATACCTGCTCTATCACTCCACCTTTTTTGAAGAATTGGGCTTTGCCTTTTTCGGGCCGGTGGATGGCCACAACATCGAGGAGTTGGAGCTGGTTTTCCAGCGGGCCAGAGAGCTTGGTCGCCCGGCCTTTGTCTATGTGGAGACTGTCAAAGGCAAGGGTTATGAATTTGCTGAAAAGAAGCCGCAGGCGTTTCATGGTGTCAGCCGGTTTGACGTGGAGACCGGCAACCCGGATATTTCGGTGGAAGACAGCTATTCTATGATCTTTGGCCGGAAGCTTACAGAGCTGGCAGCAAAGGACCGGAGCATCTGCGCCATTACCGCCGCCATGAAGATGGGAACGGGGCTTTCTCTCTTTGCCAGTCAGTTCTGCAGCCGCTTTTTCGATGTGGGTATTGCGGAGCAGCATGCGGTTACCTTTGCCGCTGGACTGGCTTCCCGTGGGATGTTGCCGGTTTTCGCCGTCTATTCCACCTTTTTACAGCGCGCCTATGACCAGGTGCTCCATGATGCCGCTTTAAGCGGCCGCCATCTGGTGCTGGCGATTGACCGGGCTGGACTTGTGGGTGATGATGGGGAAACCCATCAGGGTATTTATGACGTTGGTTTTCTCACGACGATTCCGGGTATGACCATCTATGCACCGTCCACAGCGGCGGAGCTGGAAGCCTTGCTGGAAAAGGCCGTTTACCGCACCAGGGGCGTTGCCGCCATCCGGTATCCCCGGGGTGGAGATCCGGGACTGTTTGTCAGCCCTGCGCCTGATGCCGATACCATCCGGCTACCCGGTTCGCCCACGCTGTTGGCTGTCAGTTATGGACGGATCTTTCAGGAGCTTTCTTTGGCGGCTTCCCGTCTGGAAACCCCGCCGGAACTCTTAAAGCTCAATCGCATCTGGCCGCTGTCGGAGGAATTGTTGGAAAGTCTCTGCCATTGCCCGTCCATTCTCTTTTTTGAGGAAGCGGTGGCAAGTGGTTCCATCAGCGAACATCTGCTGGCGGCGCTGGTGCGCCGGGGCTGGCGGGGACGGTATCAGGCCGTCACCCTGCCGGATGCCTTTATTCCCCAGGGCAGCGCCAATGGGCTGCTGGAACGATATCATCTGCGGGCCGATGCCATGGAGCAGCGGCTGAGAGAGGAAATGACATGAGCAAAAAAATTCGACTGGATATTCTGATGACCGATCAGGGTCTTGCTCCCAGCCGGGAAAAGGCCAAAGCCCTGATTATGGCAGGCGCTGTTCTGGTAGATGGGGAAAAGGTGGACAAGGCCGGTACCCCGGTGGAGGAGACTGCCCATATTGAAGTCACCGGCGGTCAGCTTCCTTATGTAAGCCGGGGTGGACTCAAGCTGGAAAAGGCCATTCATGCCCATCAGCTCTCGCTGGCGGACAACATCTGTATTGACATTGGAGCGTCTACCGGCGGCTTTTCCGACTGTATGCTCCAAAATGGAGCCAGTAAGGTATACGCTGTGGATGTAGGCTATGGCCAGCTGGCATGGAAGCTGCGGACGGATCCCCGGGTCGTCAATCTGGAACGGACCAACATCCGGTATGTAACCCGGGAGCAGGTGCCGGATCCGTTGGATTTTGGCTCAGTGGATGTCTCCTTTATTTCTCTTACGCTGGTACTGCCGGTACTTTTCGAGCTGCTGAAGCCGGGCGGACGGGGTGTTTGCCTGGTAAAGCCCCAGTTTGAAGCGGGTAAAGGCAAAGTAGGCAAAAAAGGCGTGGTCCGGGAACCGGAAATTCACCTGGAAGTGCTGGATAAAATCTTTGATTTCTGTGGAGAATTGGGCCTTTCAGTGCAGGGAATCCACTATTCACCCATCAAGGGACCGGAGGGTAATATAGAGTATCTGTTCTATTTTGAGAAATCTGATGCCCCTTCTCCCTTTACCCACGAAGATCTGGCTCAGCTGGTAACAGAGTCGCATCAGGCGTTGGATCACTGACTGTTTTTGCTGCGATGGCGGCCGCAGTACACCAAAAATTCTCAGCCGCCGGGACGGAGTCACTTTATGAAGTTGCTGCTGATGCCCAATCTGGACAAACAGCACATCCACAGCTGTATCCGGGCGCTGACTGAATTTGCAGCCCGGCGGCAGGTGGAGCTGTTGATGAATGAAAAATATGCCGCCTGTTTTGCCGATTGCGGTGGAATTCGCTGTGGAGAATTTTTTTCTCTGCTGGAAGAAGCGGACCTCTGTGTGGCCGTGGGCGGAGATGGCACCATCATCCATATGGCCAAGCACGCTGCCAGGGCGGGAAAGCCCACCCTGGGAATTAACCTGGGACGGCTTGGATTCCTGGCAGCCCTGGAACGGGATCAGCTCCCGTTGCTGGATCAGCTGCTCACCGGCGATTATCGGATTGAGGAACGGATGATGCTGGAAATTACACTGGAAAGGGGAGAAGAACGGCTCCATTTCCAGGCTCTCAACGATGCCGTGATTTCCAAAGGGGCGCTCAGCCGGATGATTGAGGTGGAGGTTTCCAATCAGGGGCGTCCGGTAGGTGTCTACCGGGCAGATGGCATTATTGCCGCCACCCCGACCGGCTCCACAGCCTATGCACTGTCCGCCGGAGGACCGATTATCGATCCCTGTCTCAGCTGCATCGCCCTGACTCCTATTTCAGCACAGTCCCTTTTCAGTCGTTCCATTCTCTTTGATGCTGCCAGCCGGATTGTCATTCAGCCTGCTGGCGGAGAGAATCAGGAGATTTTCCTGACAGTGGATGGGGAAGAGGGAATTCCCATTCAGCCAGGTGATCGGCTGGTGATTGAGAAGAGTCCGCTTGCAGTCCGGCTGCTGAATCTGACCGGCAAAGCTTTTTATGAGGTGCTCAATGAAAAGCTGCTCTGCCGTGCCCATATCTGACGCTGGTACCCCATAAAGGAGGAGAAATGATTTGAAAGCGCTTCGTCTGGTAAAAATTATGGAACTGGTAGATCGTTATGAGATCTATACCCAGGAAGATCTGCTGCGTTATCTCCGGGAAGAGGGGATTGAGACCACCCAGGCTACCATTTCCCGGGATATCAAGGAACTGAATCTGGTGAAAACCATCACGGAGGACGGCAAATACAAATATTCTGCCGTTCGTCGCCGCCGTAATGATGATCTGGAAAAGAAATACCATGCTGTCTTTGTGGAAAGCCTGATTTCGGTGGACTATGCGGGAAATACTGTTGCGATTCTCTGCCATACCGGCATGGCCAATGCTGCCTGTGCTGCACTGGATACCATGGGTTTTGAGGGTATTGTGGGGACACTGGCAGGGGATGACACCATTTTTATTCTGATGCGTACCGAGCAGCTGGCAGAAGAACTCACCCACAAGATCCAGAAAATTATGAACAGCTGAAATTCCTGTATGCAGCAAAGAAACGGAGGCTACTTGGATGCTGTCTGCCCTTTACATTGAAAATCTGGCGGTTATTGAACGGGCGGCGATGGATTTTTCCGCCGGTCTGACGGTTTTTACCGGAGAGACCGGCGCCGGCAAGTCCATTGTCATCGATGCCATCAACGCTTGTCTAGGGCATCGTGTTTCCCGGGAAATCGTCCGTACTGGTGCATCGCGGGCAACGATTGTGGCCTGTTTTCGGGATCTGCCTCCGGAGGTCTGCCAGCTTCTGGAGGAAAACGGTTTTTCTGCTGAAGAGGAAGAATTGCTCCTTCAGCGGGATGTCTTTGCCGATGGACGTAGCGCTGCCAGAATCGGGGGAAAGCCTGCAACGGCCGCTCTGCTGCGGGATATAGGCAGCAGGCTCATCACCATCCATGGCCAGCACGATAACCAAACGCTTCTTTCTCCGGAGCGGCACCTGCACATCATTGATAACTACGGCGGACTGTCTGAACAGGTGGCGGCTTACCAGGAGGAATTTCAGAAGCTGCGGCAGCTGCTTCGCCAGCTGAAGGCCCTCAGCGGAGATCAATCCTTGCGGCAGAAACGGGCAGAGTTGCTCCGTTATGAGATTAACGAGATTGAAAAGGCAAAGCTCTCCCCCCGGCTGGAGGAGGTGCTTACTGAAAAATCCCGTCAGATGCGGAGTGCACAGCGGATTGCCGGTGCGCTGTCCACCGTCCGGAATGCCCTTTACGGCAGCGACGATCTGCCGGGAGCACTGGATCAGCTGGCAGAGGCCAGCAGCGCTTTTGGAGAACTGTCGGATTTTTCCTCCTTCCGTCAGCAGGCAGAAAATCTGGAATCCCTGCGGTTGGAGCTCTGTGACCTGGCCCAGAGTCTGGGGGATTCCCTGGCTTCTCTGGAATACAGCCAGAGTGAGGCAGAAGCGGTAGAACGCAGGCTGGCGCAGCTGAACCGGCTCAAGAGCCGGTATGGCACCGACATTCCCCAGATTATGGCCTATTGTGAAAAGGCCAGAGAAGAGCTTTCCACCCTCTGTGGCTCCGAGGAAGAAGTGAGCCGCCTTAACCGGGAGGCCCATGCGCAAAAGGACCGGGTCGCCGGTTTGGCCCGTGCCCTTACTGAACAGCGGCTGGATGCCGCTCTTCAGCTGACCCGCACCATCGAGGAGGAAGCCCGCTTTCTGGAAATGCCCGGACTTCGGGTAGAGGTTTCCTTTGCGCCCTGTAAGCTGGGACAGGGGGGAGACCACACCGCCGAGCTGCTGCTTTCCGCCAACCCTGGTGAGACGCCCAAGCCCATCGCTCGGATTGCATCAGGCGGTGAGCTGTCCCGCATCATGTTGGCTATCAAGAGTGCTCTAGCAGACAAGGACGACATCGGTACTCTGATCTTTGACGAGATTGACACCGGCGTCAGTGGCCGGGCTGCCCAGAAGATCGGACGTAAATTGCAGCAGATTGCAGGCGGCCGGCAGATTCTCTGTGTCACCCATTCCGCCCAGATTGCCGCTCTGGCCGATCACCACCTGCTGATCCACAAAGAGGTAGCAGAAGGCCGCACCCGTACCCTGGTGGAGCCGTTGGACCGGTCTGGCCGGATTGAAGAGGTAGCCCGTATCTTCTCCACCGATCATGTCACCGATCTGATGCGGCAGACTGCTGCCAGCATGATTGATGAAGGCCGGCAGATCCGGGAAGAAATTCCCATTCAGGCGGGCAGGGATGCAGAAGCAACCTGATCCGGGCTCTGAGGTTCATAAAAAGGCGCCGGATCAATGATCCGGCGTTCTTTTTGTCCTGGCAGTCACACCTCGCCCTTGACTTTTGCCAGTGCACCCTTTTCCAGTCTGGAAACTTGGGCCTGGGAAATTCCGATTTCACTGGACACTTCCATCTGGGTTTTGCCCTGAAAAAACCGCAGATAGATGATCCGCCGTTCCCGTTCGCTGAGCCCGGCCAGGGCATCCCGGATGCTCATTTCCTCAATCCAGCTGCTGTCGTCCTGGCCGTCAGAGATCTGGTCCATCACATAGATGGTGTCGCCACCGTCTGAAAAGACCGGCGCATAAAGAGAGATGGGGTCGGCGATGGATTCCAGCGCCATGACCACCTCCTGCTTGTCCATGGACAGGGCTTCGGCCAGTTCACCGACACCCGGTTCCCGTTGCAGTTTTTCGGTCAGCTGCTCCCGCATCTGCATCGCCCGGTAGGCGATGTCCTTGAGGGAACGGCTGACCCGCACCGGACAGCTGTCCCGGAGGTACCGGCGGATCTCACCGGTAATCATAGGGACTGCATAGGTGGAAAACTTCACCATCAGACCCGTGTCAAAATTATCAATGGCCTTCATCAGGCCGATACAACCTACCTGAAACAGATCGTCCGGGTTTTCGCCCCGGTTGCTGAATCGCTGAATCACGCTGAGCACCAGCCGGAGATTGCCTTTGATGAGCTTTTCCCGGGCGGTGGGATCGCCTTCCCGCATCTGCCTGAGCAACGCCGTCTTTTCTTTTTCCTTGAGCACAGGCAAGCTGGCGGTGTTGATGCCGCAGATCTCTACTTTGTTGCCGTACATCCCGACGCCTCCTTCATATTCTGGTGGTATCAGTATGAGCGGGAAGACGGGAAACATACAGGAAAAGCGGCTGTCAAAAATTGTTGCCCTGTCAAAAGGAGGAAATCATGGAGTATTCGGAAGGGAGCTTTGCAGTCTTTCTCGCCCGTCCCAATCGGTTTGTGGCACTTTGCCGCTTACCGGATGGGCAGGAGGTTCAGGCCCATGTAAAAAATACCGGCCGCTGTCGGGAACTTTTGTTGCCCGGTGTAACAGTCTGGCTTCAGCGGCATCATGATCCGGCGCGCAAAACAGCCTGGTCCCTGGTTACCGTGAAAAAAGGGGAGATTCTGATCAATCTGGACAGTCAGGCGCCCAACCAATTGGTTGCGGAAGCACTGGCAGAGGGCCTTTTGCAGCTTCCCGGTTTTGAAACGCCTACGCTCATCCGCCGGGAACAGCGATACTGCCAATCCCGCTTTGACTTTTATCTGGAGCAGGATGACCGGGCAGCATTTCTGGAGGTCAAGGGGGTCACGCTGGAGGAAGACGGCCTGGCCTTGTTTCCCGATGCGCCGACCCTGCGGGGTGTCCGGCATCTGGAAGAGCTGATGGCGGCGGCAGAGGAGGGGTATGGCGCTTTTGTTCTCTTTGTTATCCAGATGAAGGGCGTCCATACCTTTTCCCCCAATGACCTCACCCATCCCGACTTTGGCCGCACGTTGCGGATGGCAGCGGAGCGGGGCGTGATTCCGTTGGCCATGGACTGTCAGGTCTGGCCACAAGGAGCAAAACTGGACAGAAGGGTGGAGATTTTGCTGTGATTGCTTTTTTAAGAAACAGAGTACGGTTTCTGGATACCAGTGACCTGGATGACGGGGTGATCTTTCTCCGTTTGCGGCGGACGGTTTCCGCTCGTCCCCGGGTCAATCAGTACCCCACCTATCTCTTTGACATCTGCCAGAAGAGCGATGGCGTGGCGGTAGGCCGATGCGACCTGAGGTTGGGGCATAATCCCTTTCTTTATTACAGCGGAAACATCGGCTACCGGGTCTATGAATCCTTTCGGGGGCATCACTATGCCGCTCATGCCAGCCGGCTGCTTTTTTCGCTGGCCCACCGGCATAATATGGACTGGCTGATCATCACCTGCAATCCGGACAACCTGCCTTCCCGCCGCACCTGTGAGCTTCTGGGCGGGGAGCTGCTGGAAATTGCCGATGTTCCTGCTGACCATGAACTTTATCAGCTGGGGGAGCGGCAGAAATGCATTTTCCGTTACGATCTTTCACAGCCTGCGTTTCGGTAAAGAGGACGGGCTTTGGGGGCAGCGGGTTTCAGCCGGAGCAACAACTGCCAGAGAAATTTCGGCGTAATCACTCCGGTGAGCAGCAAAAAGATCAGATCGCTTCCAAAGAGCAGAATAATCCGTCCGGCCACTGCCCAGGGAGCAGCCGGCCAGCTGCGGCTGAGGGAAAGCGCTGCCATTCCTGCCAGTGTCACAGCAAACAGGGGACGCACGATCCACCTGCTCAGAGAGAAGGAGATTTCGGTCACCTGGGCCAGTCTGGCGATGCTCAGGACGGCATTGACAAAGGTACTGACAAACATCACGGTGATGTATCCATTGACGCCAAAGACCGGCAGCAGGGTATAGATCAGGGCCACGCTGAGGGCGGAGTCGATGATGCTGTACCGCAGCACGCTCAGCTGTTCATCCATGCCCTTGAGTAGGGCATCTGCCACCATGTCCAGATACATGATGGGCACCAGGGGTGCCAGCACCTGAAGCATCCGGCCGGATTCGCTGCTCTGATAGATGGCGAGTCCCAGCTCATCTGCAAAGCAGATGAAACAGGCCGTCACCGGCATGGCGAAAAGAAGTGTACCCCAGAGCACCCGGCTAGTGAGCTGGTCGATCTGGGCTTTACGGCCGGTGACGTTCGATTCTGCCACCTCCGGCACCAGCAGGCTGGAAAAGGAGCTGAGCAGAGCCGCCGGAAAGGTGAGAATCGGCATGACCATGGCTTCCATCATGCCATACTGGGCCAGGGCACTGCCGCCAGTGGCGCCATATTTGCGGAAGCCCCGGGGAATCAGGATGTTTTCAGCCGTGACCAGGGCGGATTTCAGGTAACTGCTGAGGGCGACCGGCACGGTAATGGACAGTACCCGCCGGGTGATGCCGGGCGCTTTGGCTGGGGTAAACTGGCGTCTGTTCCGGTCCAGCAGATAGAGAGTCAGGGTATAACAGAAGGCCAGGGCTTCACCCACCACCGATCCCAGGGCGATACCCGCACAGCTGTATTCCAATCCGCCGGGCAGCAGGAAGACGAAAGCTATTGCTACCACAGAAATCCGCACCAGCTGTTCAAAGATCTGGCTGGTGTTGGTCTTATAAACCTGACGGACGGCGAAGAAATATCCCCGCAGGCTGCACGAAAAGGCCATAAAGGGGAGGGCCAGGGCCAAAATCTTCAGGGAGAGGATAGTGCGGCCATCCTCCAGCAGATGAGTGCCAATCCAGGGAGCCAGGGCCCAAAGCAGGCCAGCGGCGGCAGCACTCACCAGTGCACCGTAGATCATGCACTTTTTCATGGCCTCGTTGGCGGCGGCATAGGAACCTTTTCCGATCTCCTCAGCCACCAGACGGGTCACCGCCAGATAGATGCCGGAGGTAGCCAGGGTGGACGCCAGGTTATACACCGAAAACACCAGCTGGAACAGCCCCATTCCTTCGGTGCCGATTTTTCTGGACAGCCAGGCGTTAAAGCCAATGGCAATCAGCCTCAGCAGTAAAGAACCCACCGTCAGGATCAGGGTATTGAGTAAAAACTGTCTGGCTTTCATAGAGCCTCCCCCCTTCTCATCTACTGTATGCCGGGACAGGAGAAATATGATGAACAGGCAGAATGATAGAGGAAGGCCATGAATTAGAGCAAAAAGAAAATTTGTTCTAATTCATTGACATTCCTCTGGTTCTGGGGTAAAATAGTAGCAGTATGTATTTTTCAGGAAATCAGTGTGCCCTTTTGGGTGCGCTGCCCTGTACACAGGAGGGCCGTTCATGGCAAAAAGAAAAGAAGAATATGGCAACGACAGTATCTCGTCCCTGAAGGGCGCAGACAGGGTGCGCAAGCGCCCGTCGGTTATCTTTGGCTCGGACGGGCTGGAGGGCTGCGCCCATTCCTTTTTTGAAATCCTGTCCAACTCCATCGATGAGGCCCGGGCCGGTTTTGGAAACCGGATTGTTGTCACGGTTTATCCGGATCATTCCATTGAGGTACAGGACTTCGGACGGGGTGTACCAGTGGACTGGAACCCCAAGGAAGAACGATTCAACTGGGAACTGGTTTTCTGTGAACTGTATGCCGGCGGCAAATACCGGGACGGTGTGGACAGCTATGAGTTCTCCCTGGGACTCAATGGTCTGGGCACCTGTGCCACCCAGTATGCCTCTGCTTGGTTTGATGTAGAAGTTTTCCGGGACGGTTACCAGTACAACATTCACTTTGAGAAGGGCAGTATCGTCGGAGAAATGCAGAAGGTGCCCACCACCCAGAAAAAGACCGGCACCCGTCAGCGATGGCTGCCGGACCTGGAGGTCTTTACCGACATTGCCATTCCCATGGAGTTTTTCAAGGACACTCTGAAAAAGCAGGCTGTGGTCAACAAGGGCCTCACCTTCGAGCTGTATGACCGGACAGGCCCCAAGGTCGAGAAGTTTGAATTCTGTTATCAGAACGGCATCACGGATTACCTCACCGAGATTCTGGGGGATCAGGGCCTCACCAGTGTGGAATATTGGGAGGCAGAGCGGGTCGGCCGGGACCGGGAGGACCGGGACGACTACAAGGTAAAGCTGTCGGTAGCGGTGGCCTTCTCAAACCGGGTGAAGCTCACGGAGTATTACCATAACTCCAGCTTTCTGGAATACGGCGGATCTCCGGAGCGTGCCGTACGGCAGGCTTTTGTCTCCCAGATTGACGCCTATCTGAAACAGAACGGCAAATACCTGAAAAATGAAAGCAAGATCACCTTTGCCGATGTGGAGGACTGTCTGGTGCTGGTATCGTCTTCCTTCTCCACCCAGACTTCCTATGAAAACCAGACCAAGAAGGCCATTACCAACCGGTTTATCTATGAAGCCATGACGGATTTTCTCAAGCGTCAGCTGGAAATTTATTTCCTGGAAAATCCGGTGGAGGCTGCCAAAATTGCTGACCAGGTGCTGGTCAACAAGAGAAGCCGGGAAAATGCTGAAAAAACCCGTCTGAACATCAAAAAGAAGCTTCAGGGCACCATGGATATCACCAACCGTGTCCAGAAATTCGTGGACTGCCGGAGCCGGGACACCAGTCGCCGGGAGCTTTTCATTGTGGAGGGTGATTCGGCACTGGGTGCCTGCAAGCTCTCCCGGGATGCCGAATTTCAGGCGATTATCCCGGTGCGGGGTAAAATCCTCAACTGCCTTAAGGCGGATTACGACAAGATCTTCAAGAATGATATCATTATCGATATTCTCAAGGTTTTGGGCTGCGGCGTGGAAGTTAAAACCAAATCCAACCGGGAAATTGCAGGCTTTGACCTCAGCGCACTCCGTTGGAATAAAGTGGTAATCTGTACCGATGCCGACGTGGATGGTTTTCAGATCCGCACGCTGATTCTTACCATGCTTTACCGGCTGACACCCACTCTGATTGAGGAAGGGTATGTCTATATCGCCCAGTCGCCTCTTTATGAGATCACTACCCGTACACGGGTTTATTTCGCCTATAATGAGGTGGAGAAGACTCAGATTCTGGAGGAAATCGGGGATGCCAAGTACACCATCCAGCGCTCCAAAGGCTTGGGTGAAAACGATCCCGATATGATGTGGCTCACCACAATGAATCCGGCTACCCGCCGGGCCATCCGGGTTACCCCTGCTGACGCGGAGCGGACAGCAGCAGTCTTTGACCTGCTGCTGGGGGATGACCTTCAGGGACGCAAGGATTTTATCTCGGATCACGGACATGAATATCTGGAACTGGCGGACATTTCCTGACGCCGGACGGATCTATCTTTATCAATGAAAGGACTGTCTAGATGGCAAAAAAAACCAGGCAGCCGGCTGCCAAGTCCAGCCAGACCGATGCGTATATTAAAGATGCCGGCGTAGTGGTGGAGCAGTCCATCACCGAAACGCTGGAAGTCAACTATATGCCCTATGCGATGAGCGTCATCATTTCCCGTGCGCTGCCGGAGATTGACGGATTCAAACCCGCCCACCGGAAGCTCCTGTACACCATGTACAAGATGGGACTTCTCACCGGCGCTCGCACCAAATCTGCCAATGTAGTGGGGCAGACGATGCGGCTCAATCCCCATGGCGACGCTGCAATTTATGAGACAATGGTACGTCTGGCCCGGGGCAACGAGGCCCTGCTTCACCCCTATGTGGACTCCAAGGGCAACTTTGGCAAGGCTTATTCCCGGGATATGGCCTATGCAGCCTCCCGATACACCGAGGTCAAGCTGGAAAAAATCGCTGCGGAGCTCTTCCGGGACATTGACAAGAACACCATTGACATGGTGCCCAACTATGACAACACCATGCTGGAGCCCAGCCTTTTTCCCACTACCTTTCCGTCGGTGCTGGTCAACGCCAATGTAGGCATTGCCGTTTCCATGGCCAGTGCCATCTGCCCCTTCAATCTGGCAGAGGTCTGCGAAACTACCATTGCGCTGCTGCGGAATCCTGCCCATGATGTAGCAGAAACCCTGAAGGGACCGGATTTTCCCGGCGGCGGCACCATTATCCACAATCAGGATGAGCTGCAAAAGATTTACGATACCGGCCGGGGTTCTGTTCGGGTCCGGGCCCGGTACAGCTTTGACAAGACCGAGAACTGCATCGAGATCACCCAGATCCCGCCCACCACGACGGTGGAAGTCATCATGGACAAGATCATCGATCTCATCAAGCAGAACAAGATCAAGGAAATCGCCGATATCCGGGATGAGACGGACCTCAATGGCCTGAAGCTGGCTATTGAGATCAAACGGGCCGTGGATCCTGACAAGCTGATGCAGAAGCTCTTTAAGATGACGCCCTTGGAGGATACCTATTCCTGCAATTTCAATGTGCTGATCGATGGTACGCCCCGGGTGCTGGGCGCCCGGGATCTGCTGCTGGAATGGATTCAGTTCCGGCAGGGCTGTGTCACCCGGCGTGTCCGTTTTGATCTGGATAAGCGTAAGGAAAAACTCCATCTGCTTCAGGGCCTGTCCAAGATTCTCATTGACATTGACAAGGCCATTCGCATTGTCCGGGAGACCGAAGAGGAGACCGAAGTGGTTCCCAACCTGATGATCGGCTTTGGCATTGACGAGGTGCAGGCGGAATATGTAGCGGAAATCAAGCTGCGCCACCTGAACCGGGAATATATTCTCAACCGGTTGGAGGAGATCCGGCAGCTGGAAATGGATATTGCTGAGATGGAGGATATCCTTCAGAGCCCCAAGAAGATCAACAAGATCATCATTGAGGAGCTGCGGGAGGTCATCAAAAAGTACGGGCAGCCCCGGCGGAGTCTCTTTGTATATCCTGCTGATCTGGAGGAATACGAGGAAGAGGAAACCGCTGCGGATTATCCGGTCAATGTCTTTGTCACAGCTGAAGGGTATTTCAAGAAAATCACGCCTCAGTCCCTGCGGATGAGCAGCGTTCAGAAGCTGAAGGATGGGGACAGCGTGGTCATTCAGCAAGAAGTCAGCAACCGCTGTGAGCTGCTGTTCTTTACTGATAAGGCTCAGGTCTACAAGGCCCGTCTGGCGGACTTTGCCGAGACCAAGGCCAGCCTGATGGGAGAATACCTGCCCTCCCGGCTGGGCTTTGACGAGGGAGAAAAGCTGGTGGGCAGCGTGATTACACCGGATTACACCGGTGAAATGTTGTTCTTCTTTGAGAACGGCAAAGTCTCCCGTGTGCCGCTCAGTGCCTACGCCACCAAGACCAACCGTAAGAAGCTTCAGAATGCATACAGTGACAAGTCCCCGCTGGTTGCTCTGTTCCAGCAGGGAGAGGGTGCAGAATATGTTCTGACCTCCAATCAGAAGCGCAAACTGATCTTCAACCCTGAAATGATTGCGCCCAAGACGACCCGGGACAATCAGGGCGTTGCTGTCATGACCCTGAAAAAGAATGGCCGGGTGGAATCGGTGGCATTGCTGACGCCGGAGACCTTTGTGAATCCTCACCGTTACCGCACCAAGACACTTCCGGCGGCTGGTGCACTGCTGCGCCAGGAGGATCTGGGCGAGCAGCTGACCCTGTAAGAAAGGGGAATCCCTATGGCCAGGAGCAGCAAGCCCACTACTTTGACGGTGGACATTCATGAAATGAGTGCGCTGGATGCCCGACGGTATCTGGAACGGCTTATTGCCAGCTGTGGTCCCGAAGTCCGTGAGATTGAGATCATTCACGGCTATCACAGTGGCCGGGCGCTGCTGGAAACTGTTCGCTCCGGTGTGCGGAGCAAACGGATTGAGCGCCGCTGTGTTACCATGAATCCCGGGGTCACCATCTATTTTCTCAAGTCCTCAAAGTCTTAGAAAAGCAAGTAAAATGAGCAGCCATCCGCTGATGAGTTCCGGCAATAGAGCCGGAAGCCGGCGGATGGCTTTTTCACCCAGTAAAAGTCCACCACCCAATACGAGAAGCTGAAGAGGAAAGCTGAGTATGCCCGCCAGCACGGCCTGCTCCAAGGAAAAACCACCAGAGAATCCCGCTGCCAATGAATCCAGTGAAAGGGCCAATGCCAGTGCTGCCGCTTCCTTTCCACATAATGTTTTGGAGCCGTCAGCATCTGCGGCGGTCTCATCAGCACAGATGGAGAGCAGAAAGGAAAGCCCCATAGCACGAAACTGCATGACCCGTCCCTGTTTCAGCTTTTTCAGGAGATTTTGCACCAAACTTCGGAAAAGACTGCCAATTCCCAGCAAAAACAGCGCTGTAAAGGAAAACGCTTTACATGTAAAATCGCTGAAAAACTGGCAGATTCCAGCGCCACCCACCATGGAGGCAAATAAAATACTGCTGCTGACCAGCGCCATGATCCATCGGGAGCGGATGGGTATCCGGATCCCCCTGGCGGCACAGGCAGCAGCTGCCGCCAGTGTATCAGCCGCCAGTGCCGGCAGCAGCAGAAAAACTATGGTCATGAAAAATCCCCCCGTTCGGCAAGCTGTTACAGCCTATGCCAGACGGGGGGATTTGGTGCAGTTTTACTCTGAAATCAGGTAAGGAGCTACCAGATGGTGATATCGTTTATGGAGGATTGCCGTAACAGCGATGCCCTCAGGTTCGTATTTCTCTGAGAGAATCCGGCCGTTGCGGCGAATCTGATCCAGCAGGCCACCCTGGGTATAGGGGAGCAGCAGTGCATACTGCCGCACCGATTCGGACAGTGCTTCACAGATTTTATCCAGCAGCTTGGAAATACCAGTGCCTTGCTGGGCGGAGATATACACCACCCGGCTTCCTCGAATGGGGACAGGACGCACTGGAGAAAGATCGATCTTATTGTATACAGTCAGCGTGGGAATATCACCACATCCCAGCTCAGCCAGTAGCTGCTGGGTCACCTCCAGCTGATGACGGGAGAGGGGATTGGAAAAGTCACAGACGTTAAGGATGACGTCTGCATCTGCTGCTACTTCCAGCGTGGATTTGAACGCCTCGATCAGTTGGTGAGGGAGACGCTGAATCAGACCGACAGTGTCAATAAGGATTGCTTTCTGTCCATCGGGCAGCACCAGCTCCCGGGCGGTGGGGTCCAAGGTGGCGAAGAGCTGATCCTTTGCATAGATACTGGAATCGGTAAGCCGGTTAAGCAGAGTGGATTTGCCCACATTGGTATAGCCTACAATGGCAATGACCGGGACCTCATTCTTCTCCCGGCGCCGCCGCAGCAGTGCCCGGCGCTTCTCCATCTCTTTCAGCTGCGCTTCCAATGCGGTGATCCGTCTCCGGATGTGCCGGCGGTCACTTTCCAACTTGGTTTCACCGGGACCTCTGGTGCCGATGCCGCCGCCCTGACGGGAAAGTGCCTGGCCCACACCGATAAGCCGGGGGAGCAGATATTTCTGCTGGGCGAGCTCTACCTGTAACTTGCCTTCACTGGAGACTGCCCGCTGGGCGAAGATATCCAGAATCAGCATGGTGCGGTCTACTACATCCAAGCCGGTGATTTCCTCGATATTCCGCAGTTGGGATCCGCTCAGTTCACCGTCAAAGATCAGCAGCTCGGCTCCTTCCCGCTCGCAGAAGTCCCGGATTTCCCGCAGCTTGCCGCCGCCAATCCAGGTAGCGTTGTCCTGAGTGGGGCGGCTCTGGAAAAACCGTCCCAATACTTCGGCTCCCGCTGTATCCGCCAGCTCACTCAGTTCGTCCAGAGACTGGTGCAGGTCATACTCGCCGGTATCAATGCCCACCAGCACAGCACGCTGGCGGGGAATTTCCTGTTGCTTCATAGAACCTCCTGTATCAGACGGCCGCTGCCGTTTTTTTCTATTGTACCACAGATGAAAAATTCCTTCAATGAATTTTATAACCTGTTTTTGGTTTTCGAAAGGTCAAAAAGCCTTGACAAATCCCTTTTTGAGAGATTACACTGCTCATAGAACACTTTGGCAAGGGAGATATCATGATGGCAACACTGCTTTTGATTATCATTTATGCGGCTTTTATCAGTCTCGGCCTGCCAGACTCCCTTTTAGGCTCGGCATGGCCGGAGATGTATGCACAGCTTCAGGTTCCTCAATCTTCAGCTGGAATTCTCTCGATGATTATTTCGGGCGGAACCATTCTGTCCAGTCTGCTTTGTGAGCGGATGATCCGCCGCTTTGGCACCGCTGCCATCACAGTGGTGAGTGTATCGATGACGGCAGCAGCATTGCTGGGCTTTTCTCTGTCGGGACATTTTGGGCTGCTTTGTCTGGTGGCAATACCACTGGGCCTTGGTGCCGGCGCCATAGACTCCGCCCTCAATAATTTTGTCGCACTCCATTATGAGTCCCGACACATGAATTGGCTCCACGCCTTTTGGGGAATCGGTGCGACCTGTGGACCCCTCATTATGTCTCTGTTTCTGGGAAAAGAAGGAGGATGGCGCAGTGGTTACGGCACCATTTCCATCATACAGTGGGGCCTGGTGGCCATTCTGGTGCTTTCCTTGCCACTCTGGAAACCATTCGGGTCTCCTGTATCGGCAGCACAAACCACACAGACCGGCCGGCAATCTGTACTGAAACTGCCCGGTGTTCTGCCTACCCTGCTTTCCTTTTTCTGCTATTGTGCAGTAGAAGCCATGACTGGCCTGTGGGGCAGCAGCTTTTTGGTGGATAACCGGCAGCTGTCCCCGGAAACCGCTGCTCAGTGGATTTCTCTTTTCTACCTGGGCATTACAACAGGAAGAGTATTTAGCGGTTTTTTGGCTATCTCTATTGCCAATGACCGGCTGATCCGTTTGGGAGAGCTTATTTTGCTGGTAGGAATTCTGCTTCTCTTGCTACCATGGCAATTCTGCGGCATGATCGGCCTGATTCTGATTGGTTTAGGTTGTGCTCCCATCTTTCCGGCTATGCTTCATGAGACGCCCCGGCGGTTTGGCGCTGCCCATTCTCAGTCTCTGATGGGCCTTCAGATGGCCTGTGCCTATCTGGGAACCACCTGCATGCCTCCTCTTTTTGGTTGGCTGGCTTCCCATACCGGAACTGGTCTGCTGCCAGTTGTATTGATTGTTACGGCTGTTTTGATGTTCCTTCTGAGTGAAAAGGCGCTGCGAATTTTTCAGCATCATGAAGGTTAAGGGATTATCTATTCAGCGAAAGGATGATCTGTATGCAGGATCTTTTTCATCTGGAACGTTTTCTGACAGCCCAGGAACATCATTACGCCACTGCTCTGGCTGAAATTCGCCGGGGGAGAAAGGATTCTCACTGGATCTGGTATATCTTTCCTCAGCTGAAGGGCCTGGGAAAAAGTGATTACAGCCAATATTATGGCATTTCCGGTTTGGAGGAAGCTCGTGCTTATCTGGCACATCCGGTGCTGCGAGCGCGTCTTCTGGAGATCTCTCAGGCGCTGCTGGAGCAGGAAAATCGGGATCCGCAAGCTGTAATGGGACACATTGACAGCTGGAAGCTCCGTTCCTCCATGACCCTCTTTGCCGCTGCCGAACCGGATTGTCCGGTTTTCGGACAGGTGCTGGACGCCTTTTTTGGTGGACAGCAGGATCCACTGACATTGAAGTTGCTCGCTCGAAAGGAAGAAATATGATTAACCTGATTCTGAACCGCCATAGCTATAGGGGAGCCTACCTGCCTACACCAGTTCCCCGACAGCATCTGAAAACCATTCTGGAAGCTGGGCTTGCCGCTCCTTCCGGCTGTAACAAGCAGACCACCTCTCTGATTGCCATCGATGATCCCGTTTTGCTGGAACAGCTTAAAGCAGAAATTGATCCGCCCATTGCCAGGACGGCGCCTGCCTTTATTGCGGTGCTCACCCAGAAAATCTACGCCTATCGGGACAAATGCTTTCAGGTACAGGATTACAGTGCGGCTATTGAAAATATGCTGCTTGCTATCAAGGCGTTGGGCTATGAAAGCTGTTGGTACGAAGGGCATATTACAGATGAGGATGATATTGCCGGAAAGCTGGCCCGAATTCTGGATGTCCCGCCGGAATACCGGTTGGTGTGCATTCTGCCGGTGGGAATTGCCGCTGAAAAACCGGGAGCACCTTCCAAAAAGCCCTTTGAGGAGCGGGCCTGGTTCAATGGATTTGGCAAACCTGAGTGAATATACTGAAGCAGCAGTGTGTCCTGTAAACGCTGCTGCTTCTTTGTTTCTCCTCCTTATATTGAAATTTGTCGCAAAAAGTGTTACAATAATATTCTGAATATTTCCTGAAAATGTAGGCGGTGGATCATACAATGCTTTTTTCAACATGGATTTATCCCAAACAGAATCCGCAGGAGAGTCGCCGGATTCAGCGGGAACAGCATATTCCGGCAATTGTTGCGGATATTCTGGCCGCCCGGAATTTGCAACCCTATCAGCTGGCAGACCTCCTGGGAGAGGGCGGAGAACTGATAGACCCTTTCCGCCTGCCGGATATGGAAAAGGCGGTAAACCGTCTGGAGGAAGCCATTGCCACAGGAGAACGGATTGCTATTTATGGCGATTATGACTGTGACGGTATTACCGCTACCGTAATTCTGTATACCTATCTTCAGTCCATGGGAGCCGATGTGATCTATTACATTCCAGACCGGCTGGACGAAGGCTATGGCATGAATATGGATGCGCTGGAACAGCTGGCCCGTCAGCAGGTTCGGCTCATCGTTACGGTGGATAATGGCATTACTGCTGTGGCCGAAGCGGAGCGGGCAGCGCAGCTGGGCATGGACCTTATCATCACGGACCACCACCAGGTGGGCAGTCAGCTGCCCCGGGCGGTAGCTCTGGTCAATCCGCACCGTCCGGAGTATCGGGAAGATTTCCGTGGGCTTTGCGGCGCTGGTGTTGCCTTCAAGCTGGTAATCGCCATGGAAGGCGGCGATGCTGATTCCGTCATGGAGAGCTTCGGCGCATTGGCCGCCATGGCAACCATCGGAGACGTGGTTCCGCTGGCGGCGGAAAACCGTTTTCTGGTACAGGAAGGCCTTGCCCGAATGGCAGATACCGATAATCTGGGCCTTCGCTGCCTGCTGGAAGTCAGCGGTCTGCTGGATAAACCCTTGACAGCACAGCGTGTGGCCTTTGGGTTGGTGCCCCGTATCAATGCCGCCGGCCGGATGGGACACGCGGATTTGGCGGTCCGTCTGCTGCTGGCAGAGGAGGAGGAAACCGCCCGCCAGTTGGCAGAGGAGCTGGATGAGCTCAACCGCCAGCGCCGGGAACAGGAAGAAGAGATCCTTCATCAGATGGTTGCACAGCTTGAAGCGGATCCGGAAAAACTGCTGGATCGGGTGCTGGTGCTCTCCGGCACTGGTATGAATCATGGCGTTGTGGGAATTGTTTCTTCCCGTCTGGTCAGTCTTTATGGAAAACCCAATTTCGTCATATCCGTAGAGGATGGCGTTGGGGTGGGATCCGCCCGCAGTGTCGGCGATTTTTCCCTTTTCCAGGCGCTCTGTCACTGTGCACCGCTGCTGGATAAATTTGGCGGGCATACCCTTGCTGCTGGCGTGACACTGGGTGCAGACCGCCTGCCGGCCTTTTCCCAGGCCATTAACGGCTATGCCGCCCAGCATCACGACAGAATGCCCCGGGAAACCATCTCCATTGACAGGGTGTTGAAGGGCGGGGAATTGAGCGTTGCCGCTGTGGAAGCATTGGAGCTGCTGGAACCCTTTGGTGAAGGCAATCCTCAGCCGGTCTTCCTGATGCCAGGATGCGAGATTTTGCAGCTGATTCCCCTTAGTGGAGGCAAACATCT
>CALXFL010000008.1 GCA_944387515.1 uncultured Clostridia bacterium | reverse complement strand
GCATCCACTTCCCTGATGTATGTCTCCAGATACTCGTTGACCGCCGGAATATTTTCATAGGGAATGCCGGTGATGTCAAAGGTCTGCCGGGTACCAAAGTGGAAATTGCCGCCACCCCAGGTCTTGGCGATATGTTCCACATAGCTGAGATACTTGGCATCTATCGTGCCGCCTGGCACACGCATTTGAAGCATAAATTCTCCGGGCACTTTGGACTGCCGGTAGCAGTTCAGCCGAAGCTTTTTGATAGGGAATCTCGGGTACGAAAGCAGTGACCATACCCGTGCGCCAACCGTCCAGTGTACCATTATCCAGAGTGTAAATGGTAGAAAACGACTGCTTCCAGGATTCCAGCTCGTTATGGAACACAATGCCGTCAGCATTCTTGAAACCGCAGATCAAATGGACCGATCGAGCATAGCCGGCGGTGTCTGCCAACATATTGAGCATGGAGCGGACAGGAGCTAAACCAGTACCTCCGGTAATGACCACCAGATGCTTGTCCCGGAACTGCTCCACCGGCCAGCCCTTTCCGTAGGGCCCCCGAAGGAACAGAGTGTCACCCACCTGCTTCTGGAAAATAACATCGGTAACCTTGCCTACGGCGCGAATGGTCAACTCCAGCCAGCCGTTTCCCTGTGCCGAAACAGAGATGGGGGCCTCGCCGATCATGGGGATCGATACCTGCATAAACTGACCGTGAGCAGGTTTGGCGTCACTGGCCACCCGAAAGGTCCACTCGTGATGGCTCTCTTTTTTGATGCTTAGAATCGTACAAGCCTGAGGCTGAACAGGATTCATCACAGTACAGACCTCCTTTACTGCTGAGCCAGCTGGGCCCGGATCTCCTCCACAGCCTGGCTGAGCTTATTGACAGTGGCGGAAATGGAAATCAGCTGGGGACAACGCTGGGTGCAACGGCCGCATCCCACGCACATATGCTCCTCACCAAAGCAGGCCTTGTAGTCGTGGAACTTGTGGAGAATCTTATACCGCATACGGTCAGCGGCAGTGGAACGGAATTCCCGCTGACCAGCCATCTGATCGAAGCCGGCAATTTGACAGGAAGCCGTCACCCGGCGGCGCTCACCTACCTCCGGGTTGTCTCCATAGATAACATCCCGGGTGGTAAAGCAGGTGCAGGTAGAACAGGCTACCGTACAGGCACCGCAGAAAATGCAGCGGCTGTTATACTCCTGCCACATTGAATGAGTCTTGAGAGCTTTGCGGACTGCCTTATCGCTGAGATCGGGGACGTTGACCTGCAACTCATTGTGTTCTACAAAGGCATGGGTATAGTCAGCCTAAGGCATACCCTCAAAATAAGGGGCCAAGGACTTGTCGGCCACCTGGACCAGAAGTCCTTCGGCGGAAAACTTCAGCGCCAAAGCTTAATCATCCGTGCGATTAGTGCCCATGGATACGCAAAAACAAGTGTCATCTCCACTATTGCAATCCATGACAGCAAACTTCACCAGTTCCCGGATTCGGGTGTAACACAGGTCATCATAGCCACCATTACCGGCATAGATGCGGGCTTGGATGCGCTGAGCGTTGATGTCGCAGGGACGAGCCAGCAACAAGATGAGCTTTGCCTTGGCCTTACTCGCCCGATACTCGTCCTCGGTAAAGTAAAAGATGGGTTGCTGGATGGGCGTGATGACTTCTTTGGCCGGATAGTCAGATTTGGTGTCCCATACAATGTCGGAAAAGGCATCCACCTCGGCATACCGAATAATATCGGTGTCCGAGTAGCGGCCTTGCTTAGGAAACCGTTTCGGTGCATAGACACGGTAATCCTTTTTCAAGGCGTCCAGCACGGCGTCCGCCTGGGAAATGGAGAGAGAAAATCCCATATTCATGACCTCCCTGATGTAGTAGTATGCCATTGAAAGCCGTTTTCCGGAATCATTCAGCAAGGGACGATACTCTTTCTGCCTATTCCGCAAAAAATTTCATATAGCTGATATCAGTATACCATAACAAGAAGGACTTGAATAGGGATATTATAGAAAAATATATACAAAACAAGTTTTATAAATATAGAGCTTTATGCGGATAAAGATTTCTGTATAACCTGCAGCAAAGTTGCCATTTCATAAACCGTTCAGGTCATAGAGCACTTTCCCAGTGCGCTATGACTTTTTTATTTCCCGGTGCCGTAATGGATAGGATGCGTCATACAAGACAAGCCTTACAGAATAAAATGAAAGCAAAGAGCGACATTCGGAGGTGGACGAAATGAGAACCAGCGCCCCCATCAAGCTGATTGTACATGTTCCCACGACAGAAGAAGGAAAGCGGGAACTGGCCAGACGTGTTGCAGACGTCCACGCCGATTTTGTCCTCCATACCATAAGCAAGCTGAAATGTCCCACCAGACAGAAACTGGAACTGCTTCAGGCAGTAATTGACACCACCAAAGGAACCTACAAACCCAGAAAATCGCCTGAAACCAAAACATAAGCCGGTAATGCCAATCCCCCAAAGAAGGTTAGGACCTCCTTTGCGGGATTTACCATTTATCCGCCCTTTTAAGACAGACGGTCATATCCATCTCTTTGCCTGCTGAAAATGGCAAAAAGGCGTTTTTGAGAGGATAGCATTTTCAATACACCGGGCTGCATAGGACGCAAAGCGGATATTTTTTTCAGGAGAAAAGGTGCTCACCGCCTTGATAAGACCGATGGTACCAATGGACTGAAGGTCATCCGCATCAGTGGAAATGGCAGCATATTTTTTCACAATGTGGGCGACCAATCGAAGATTGTGCTCAATCAACCGGTTCCTGGCGGCCAGATCTCCCGCTGCTGCCTGCTCAAAGCAGCAGCGCTCCTCCTCCCGGGAAAGGGGACGGGGAAAGCTGGTAGTCCGCTCCACATGAAGCGCCAGATAAAGGAACTGCGTTGCGACAAAAGATAACAGGGAAGCCAACATATTTATCACCTCCCTTCATCTTATGCAGGGCGGTCTCGTCCGGTGTTTGTCTCCAAAAGCCTTTCCTACCCTATTCTCATTCTGTGCAGGATTTTTCATTGACCGCAGCTTCCGTCTGCCGTATAATAATGTCTGATGAATAAACCGCAATGCGGTTTATTCGCGCGGCTGTAGCCGCACAATTCCATAAAAACAGCTACTTTGGGCTGCTTTTATGGAATTTAGCCATTGTTACAATGCGTATTTTCGTTGGCGCGCTGTGACACGCCAACGAAAGATGCAAGGTTTTTGAACGATTTTTCCAAAAACCTTACACCTGAACAAAGCCTACTTGCCTCGAAAGCTGATGCTTTCAAGACAAGTGGCTTTGTTCAGTACGCATTGTAATAAGGGTAATCTGACAGTGGATCGAGGAGGACGCTTATGAAAAACATTCTGTTTATTCTCACTGACGATCAGCGCTACAACACCATTGCCGCCTGCGGTAATCCGGACATCAAAACGCCCAACATGGACCGTCTGGTGCGGGAAGGAACCTGCTTCTCCCATGCCTTTATTCCTGGCGGCACCTCCGGTGCTGTTTGTATGCCCAGCCGCGCCATGCTCAACACCGGACGAACCCTGTTCCACCTGAAAGGAGAAGGCCAGTCCATCCCCGCTGACCACACCTGCATGGGAGAAGTTTTCCGGCAGGCCGGATACGAGACCTTCGGCACCGGCAAGTGGCACAATGGAACGGAAGCCTACGCCCGCAGCTTTTCCAGTGGTGACAACATCTTTTTCGGCGGAATGTGGGACCACTGGAATGTACCCACCTGCTGCTATGACCCTACCGGACAATACGACAACGAAGTCAACTTTGTGGTGAACTTCTTTCAGGAAAACCAGCCGCTGACCATCCACTGTGATAAATTCACCCCGGGCAAGCACTCCTCCGAGCTGCTCTCTGACACCGCCATCTCCTATCTGGACCGCCATGCCCGGACAAATCCCGAGCAGCCCTTCTTCCTCTACCTGGCCTATCTGGCACCCCACGATCCCCGCACCATGCCGGAAAGATTCAAGAAGATGTACGATCCGGCGGCTATTTCCCTGCCGGAAAACTATCGGGACAGCCATCCCTTCCCCTTCGGCGTCGAGGACATCCGGGATGAAGTGCTGGCTGCCCAGCCCCGACAGGAAGCCGAGGTCCGCCGCCATCTGGCCGAATACTACGGCATGATCTCCCACCTGGACCATGAAATCGGCCGGGTACTTGCCAAGCTGGAGGAGACCGGTGAGCTGGACAACACCATCATCGTCTTCACCGGTGACAATGGGCTGGCTGTGGGCTGTCATGGCCTCATGGGCAAGCAGAATCTCTATGACCACAGTGTCCGGGTGCCGCTGGTTCTGCGGGGGCCGGGCATCCCTGCGGGTGAAACCCGGGACCAGATGGTCTATCTGCTGGACATCTTCCCCACCCTCTGTGAGTTGACCGGACTGTCCATCCCGGCCTCGGTGGAGGGCAGCAGCTTTGCCCCAATACTCCAAAACCAGAATGTGCCGGAACGCCAAGCCCTCTATCTGGTCTATAATGACCTGATCCGTGGCGTCCGCACCCAACGGTATAAGCTCATCGAATACCGCACCGCCGCCAATCAAACCCAGCTCTTCGACCTGGAAGCAGATCCCCAGGAACGCCACAATCTGGCAGATAATCCAGCCTGGCAGAACATTCTGGCAGAAATGCGGACACAGCTTCTCTCCCTCCGGGACAGCTGGGAAGGCGATCACCCCTATTCCAAAACCTTCTGGTCGCATTTTTGACAAGACAGGATGCACTTTCTGCCATTTCCCGGCAAAATTTCTTCCCTTCCTGCGAAAAATGAAATCTGCCAGGGTCCTATAAACAGGTGGAGAATCCACCTGCATCCATAAAGGAGGTCTATTTATGTTCCGATTTTCTCAAAATTTTACCACGTCCTTTACCGGCTCCGTGGGGATGATGCTGTTTGGGTTGATCCTGCTGCTGTTTCCCATGGGCATTGCCAAAATCTTTGTCTGGCTGCTGGCAGCCGGCGCCATTATCTGGGGCGGTATGCATCTATGGCAGTATGCACAGATTAAAAAGCTGGGTGGCAGTGGGGTATTTGACCTGATTGTAGGCGGCATCCTGCTGGCCTTCGGACTGTTCTGCCTGCTGCGTCCCTACTCCATCATGTCCATGCTGCCCCTGGCACTGGGCATTCTGCTGCTTCTGGATGGTCTGGGCAAACTGCCCGCCGTACAGGCAGCCCATCAGACATCCGCTTTCCTGCCGGTGCTGCTGTCTGCCCTGATTCCGCTGGTGCTGGGCCTCATTATGATCCTCAACCCCTTCGGTGTCACCAAATTTGTCATTATGTATTTCGGCATCAGCCTGCTGGTGGATGGCGTTCTGAATCTTTGGAGTGGCCATTCCCAGCGCAGCTGACAGGGAGGATATGATGGATAAACCTTCTCAGCTCATTCCCTTTTATCCGGTGCCCGATCTGGAAGCGGCCCGGCATTTCTACCAAGATCTGTTGGGACTGCCCCTCTACAAGGATCAGGGCAGTGTCCTGATCTTTGCGGTCTGTCCCGGCGGTGCTGTGGGATTCTGTGATTATGGGGAATTGCCTGCCGATCCCTCTGCCTTCTTCATTACCCTGATTGTGGAAGATGTGGACGGCTGGGCACAAAAGCTCTGCCAGGCAGGATGCCGGATGCTCAAGGCGCCTACCGAAAACTCCAAATTCAAAATTTACCAGACCCTGTTTCAGGACCCCAGCGGCTACACGCTGGAAATCCAGCGTTTTCTGGACTGACAGAAGGCCCCCAGCGGAATTTCCGCCGGGGGCCTTTGCTATGGACGATCAATCGTCATAGAGCAATGTCATGTAATGATCCATCAGATTCTGAATGGTCTTTTCCCGCTCTGCCACAATGTCGCGGATCGCCTCAATCTTAAGCCGTGCCACATCTTCGGGCGCATCGTTGGGAATCTTCTCCAGCGTGGAAAAAGCCTGAGACAGATAACCGGTGTCCTCGCATAACGAAAGCAACCGCTCCAGATATTCCCGGATGCAGGCATGTTCTTCGTTAAATGTCCGGCAAAGCTCCTCCACCTCTTCATCGGTCATTTTGACCCACTGAGGCTCGTTTGCTGTTTCCTGTAAGGGCTCCATGGATGTTTCCTCCATTTCGTCTTCAAATTCCGCTTCCTCCATCTCGTCTGCCGGATCATCCAGCAGTTCCTCCATGGAGGCGGTCAGGCAGATGGTGTCCTCTGTGAGGAACCGTGCTCTGCCGCTGCGTACCAGCCCCTTTGCCCGTTTGGGATAGGTCGGCTGGTAGGAATTTCCATACTCATCCACCACACGAATCGTTTTTTCCAATGGGTATCCTCCCCTTCATGTAAGAGATTTTGTGAACCGCTGTTTTATTTTGATGGGTGCCATCCCCTGGTTCCATTCCAATTGTATCATAAAAAGACGAATTGTGTCAATAGAAGAAGCCGATTTCGTAAAAAATTTAGTATCTTTGCTTTCTTCATACACCCGATAGCTTTTCTATACTGGCGGCCATTCATCCGCCAGTATAGCATAGTAAAGGGTATCCTGCCATTCCGGCTCCCCATCCGGTGTTACCGAAAAGCAGAGATTCTGACGAAAACACCCCTCCCGGCGCATGCCCAGACGCTCCAGCAGCTGACAGCAGCGAAGATTGTCCGGATGACAGCGGGCGGATATCCGATGGGCGCCCCGCTGTTTGAAGGCCCAGTCCAGGGCAGCGACAGCACTCTCCTGTCCATACCCCATTCTCCACCAGTCACGGCCGAACAACAGACTCAGCTCCCAGCAATCCTGTCCCCGGTGCAGCAGGGATATACTGCCAATGAGCGTCCCATCCTGGAGGCAAACGGCCATATAACCCCGGTTTCCTGCCCGGCGGAGGGTTTCATCCCGGCTCTGCATCAGGGTAAAGGGCGGATATGGCTCATACTGCATCACCAACGGATCGGACAGCAGCTGATGAAAGGCCTCCCAATCCTCCAAGCGGAATGGCCGCAGCAGCAAGCGTGGTGTTTCAATCATGTGCCAACACCTCCTCCCAGTGAGCGGGCAGCTGCTCCAACAGATAGAGAAAACCGGCAGCAGCCGTCTCCCGGGGCGCTACCAGCGCCAGCTTCCAGAAAGCGGTGCCATCTTCTTGCTGCATGCCCTTGACCAGCAGCTGTTTGACCCGTCCAAGCCGTTGAAGCGGATCGGTGCTGAGCAGTTCCAGATTCTGAACCGGCTGTTCAGACAGCCCCTCCTCGGGCAGCTGCTGACGTGCTGCGTCCAGCAAACCGCTCAGAAAATCCCCGACGGAATACACAGGAAGAGGATCCAGACGGAGCAAAGCTGCTGCTTCCTCTGCGGCGGGAAGCAGCAATGCCTCAGGCGTGCTATGACGGGCCTGCATGGAGAGCGCCTGCAAAAGACGGCGCCATCCCATCCGGGCTAAGGCACTGTCCAGCTGGATCAGCGGCATAAGCCGCTCCATCGCCTCCTCGGCAACCGCCAGAAATACCGTCCACTTCCCCGGCGTCAAGGCATACCGGCCTCCGTCCAGTTTGCCAAAGCTCCGCAGCGCATCCAGATAACCCAGGCGGATATTCCGCCTGGACAGGGACGGCTCAAACCAGAGAAAGGGCCCCAACTCCCAGTGGCTACGAATCACCTGCACCGGAACAGCCGTTCTCCGGGTACGGCGGCGCTGGCCAACGCTCTTGAGGTCCACCGCGATGACCTCCTCTGCTCCCATGGAAAGGGCCAGATTCACCGGCATATAGTCCTGATAGCTGCCGTCAATATACCGCTCCTCCCCGATTTCCTTGGCCTTGAAGGCAGGAAAGCAGGCAGCGGAAGCCACCACAAAGTCGGTCAGCTGCCCTTCGGGAATCTGATCCCGGCGCAGCTCCCGGGACTGCATGGACGGATAGGTCACGGTGACCAGTCCGAAATCCACCGGCGAAGACCGGAGCCGTTCCTCTGACGTATACCGGGCCATCAGCTCCTCCAGCGGAGAGAAGTCCAGGCCGCCCTCCTTCAAAGCCTGACGCATGATCCGGCCCCAGACCTCTCCCTCCCAGTGGGCATCCTGATAGTCAGGCGGGGTGGTGTCGATCTCCGCTTTTACCACGTCCGTCGTCACCAACTGCTGCCAGAGATGGAGCGCCAAGTCGTAGTCCCCCTGTACCATCATAGCGCCGTTCAGGGCCCCCACCGAGGTTCCGGTGACAATGTGATATTCAATTCCCAACTCCCGCAGCGCCTGCCAGACACCAATCTGGTAAGCTCCCCGGGAACCGCCCCCGGCCAGCACCACTGCACGTTTCAAAGGATGCCCTCCTTTCAAAAAGGGGCGGTATTCCGCCGGTGCACCGCACCCCGAAATACTGCCCCAACCTGAGGAACCATATACTCTGGGAATCCAGGATTCCCTTGGCATATGCTATTCCTTTTTATACGTTTATCCTGACGTCTTTATTACAGAATAAAGCCGACCTTCTTTTTCACCTTCTGCATGGTCCGTTCAGCCAGACGAGCAGCACGCTCTGCACCCTGATGGTAGCAGGCTTCCAGGGATGCCCGATCCGACATAAACCGGTCGTAAGCCTCCCGAATGGGCCGCAGCTCCTCGGCCACAGCTTCGCCCACAGCAGTCTTGAAGTCGCCATAGCCCCGGCCAGCAAAATCTGCGGTGATCTGGTCCAGAGTCAGGCCGGTGACGGCGCTGTAAATGGTCATCAGGTTGTTGATGCCGTCCTTGCCCTCCCGGTAGCAGACCTCCATGTCCGAATCGGTGACGGCCCGCTTGAACTTCTTGACAATGACCTCGGGCTTATCCAGAATCGAGATGCAGGCATTGGGGTTGTCATCCGATTTGGACATCTTCTTAGTGGGATCGGCCAGGGACATAATCCGGGCGCCTACCTTGGGAATATAGCCGTCTGGCACCTTGAAGACGTTGCCATAGATGCCGTTAAAGCGGTTGGCAATATCCCGGGTCAGCTCCAGATGCTGCTTCTGGTCAGCGCCTACCGGTACCAGATCCGCCTGGTAGAGCAGGATATCCGCTGCCATCAGAGAGGGATAGGTAAACAGGCCCGCATTGACATTATCTGCATGACGGGCGGATTTATCCTTGAACTGGGTCATCCGGGAAAGCTCGCCGAACTGGGTGTAGCAGGACAGAATCCAGCTGAGCTCTGCATGGGCTGGTACCTGGCTCTGGATGAAAACCACGCTCTTTTCCGGATCCAGGCCGCAGGCCAGCAGCAGGGCGCAGCAGGACAGGGTCTGCTCCCGGAAGGCCTTGGGATCCTGCCGGACGGTGATGGCATGCAGGTCCGCCAGCATATAGGCGCAGTGGAATTCATCCTGCATGGTGGCCCAGTTCTTCACTGCACCGATATAGTTGCCCAGGGTAAAGATACCGGTGGGCTGAATGCCGCTCAAAATCACTTTTTTCTTCTGCTGTTCCATGGCAGATGATCTCCTTTCACCGAAGCGGGGCAACAAAAAAGGCTTCTGCCCCAGTCCTGGGACAAAAGCCTTGGCTCTTGCTATGCCACCCAAAACGGCTGCCGCCGCTTCTCTTCGTACACAAAATATACGCTCAGCTGATAACGGGCAGAGCCCCCGTCGGGTATTACTGAGCAGCAACGCTGCCGTTCCTCCCGCCCTGCTTGAGTCCATTCACGCAAAGTTTCCCTGCGGCACTTCCACCTGCTGCCACTCGCTGGAAAGGGCTTTCCCTTTGGCTACTTTTCTCAGTCATCGGTTTCGTTTTGACAATTATATCACGCTGCTTGCCGTTTGTCAACCATTCTCAGGGCACCATTGTCTGGAATTGTCCCGGAGATACAATGGAAATGACCCCGCCCCAGGCGCACATCAGCTTGGAGCTGTTGTTGAGCGCCGGATAATTGCCAGCCATGACGGTGGGGGAACCTGGCGCCCAGGGGCCCACAATCACCGGCACACAGGGCGCTGGTGCGAACATAACTGGGGGCGGCTTGACCGTAGCCGGGTTGCTTGGACAGGTACACATGCCAAAGGGCGGAATATTCGCCATGGGCTTGTTGTCCATGATGGTGGCGATGGGCTTGGAGGCCACCATAACCGTAGGCTGGGAGTTGGCAATGAGGGTGGCCGGAGCCATTCCAAAGCTGCATTGCATCATCGCTCCCATGCAGACACAGATTCCCATGATATGCTCCTTCCTGATTCAGATTTCTGCGGTAACAGTCCCGGCGCCGACAGCGTGACGGAACTGGACGACCTCCTGGTTAAACTGGGCAGTCTGAGAAGCCAACTGAAGCGCCAGCGCAAGCTGTTCAGCCTGGTCTGCCACCAGCTGGGACAGATTGGAGGTCACCTGTCCCCCACTCTCCTGAAAAGCGTAGGCTGCCGGAGCCGATGAATTCAGCTGGCTGGACGTCAACTCTATTTTCTCAAAGGCGATCTCCAGCCGGGTCAGCCGGTCGATGACATCCGCTTCCACCGAGGTCTGGGCTGCGGGATAGGCAGCCCGGGCTTTTTCCCATGCCGCCTGCTGCTTCTGAACCTCCGAGGAGTCGGGCGCTGCCTGATACCGCAGGGTGGTCAATTCCTCTTCGGCCTGCTGAATGGCATACAGCGCACCCTTGATCTCGTTGCGGGCACTCAGTCCCTGGGCAATGGCATCCTCCCGGGAAAGCTCCGGTAAGCTGTCTGGCGTCAGCTCGCCGGAAATAGTCAGGGTATCACCAGCCGACAGCCCCACCGCCTCATTCAGCGCCGTTTGCGCCTTGTCCAGATCAGCCTGAGCGGATTTCACCGCCAGCTCTGCTTCTGCAATCGCTTCTTCCACCTGTTGAAGATCCGCTTCTGCACAGGCTTTCTCTGCTTCCAACCGGGCGGCAGCTTCAGCTGCTTCAGTACTGTCTGTTTCAGAAGAAGCTGTCTCGGAAGTCTCTGTCTCAGAAGCGGTTGCGGAAGCAGCATCCGAAGAGGATTCTGATATCGAAGAGACCTCCTTGGAAAGGGTTTCCAGTTTGGCTTCGATTTCCTCTTTCATTCCCTGATACCAGGCCAGATTTTCCTCCTGAAGGGACAGGGATTCCTGGCATTGCAGCCAGGTCATCGCCAGGGTCACGGCCTGCTGCTCCAGCAGATTCAGCCGCGCCTGATGGTTTGATTCCCATTGGCTGGCGGCAAATTCCCGGCGCAGGGCATCATCCGCCGTCCCCACGCCATCCGCCAGGGCTTTCTCAGCAGTTGCCAGCGTCTCAGCTTCCAGCGCACCGCTGCTCTCGGTGGTCATCCACTCTACCAGCTCCTCCAGTGTCAGCTCCGAACCGGCAGCCAGGGCAGGCGGTGTACCCAGATCAGGCAGCTGTCCTGCTGCGATATTTCCACCGCCAGCAGAACCTGTTTCCCCGGCAGCCATGCCAGCGCTTTCTTCACTTTCTGCACCGGAACCGGTATCCTCCGTTCCGGCAGTACCCGAAGCAGCTTCGCTGGTGGTGTCCTCACCGGAACTGGTTTCCTCGCCGCTGGCTTCGGAGCTCTCCGCTCCCGCGGCGGCACTGCCAGCAGCCTGCCAGGCAGCCTGCGCTTCTTCAAACTGGAGGGCCTGCTGAAGCTGCTCCCGATGCAGAGCCCACCCCACCGTACCCAGGCCAGCGGCCAGCGCCGCTGCCAGAATGACCGCCACGATTGCTGTATCTTTTCTGTTCAACGACGCTCACCCCCACTCAGGCGCCGATGACTGCCAGCGCTTCGGCGGGTGTCTTTCCCTCCGCCAGAGCATCCAGGACATAGGAAACAAAGCTGCAGCTCTGATCAAAGAGGAAAAGCGTCTCGGTGAACACACCCTGATCCAGCGGCATCCGCACAGGAAAGCCCTGAATCAGCCGGACGCCCATTTTGAGCGGCAGGTTCATCTCAGGCCGGGGCTCCACCAGGATACAGCTGCCGGCTGGCAATCTGGCATTGAGAACGTTCATGACCTCGTAGAGGTCTTCCCGGGGAATGTTCTCCACTTCATCGGCCAACTCACAATAATATTGAATATATTTGGTGAAACGGGCACTTTCCCGGTCCAGCGGGACAAAGCTGTTGACCACGCTGCGGGGGCGTCCCTTTTCGTCCTCTTCCATCACAGCCAGCACCATCGGAATGGGCAGTCCCTGATTGAGAATCTGACTTTCCAGGATCATATCCTTGTAATATTCCACCATAGCGGCAAGATCCTGCTGTACCTCTTCCGAAGTCAGGACGGTGCCCTCAAAAGCATTGTTTATTTCAGACATAGGCGATTTGTTCCTTTCTGCTGCAAGCCGGCCAGCCGGAGCTTTTCGTTCCGGCTGTGGCAACCCTTATCTTAATTCTTGGCATAGAAGCCCTGCCGCATCAGGGCAACCATTTCATCCGCAGACTGGGTCTTCTGGAGATGATAATAACCCACCTGAAGGGCACTGACCTGACGTTCCGTCTCAGGATATGCCGTCAGAGCTTTGCGGTAGCCTGTCAGCTGTTCCTCGGTATGAGGGGTCTGCGTTGAGGCAGCCTGCTCGATGTGATACTGATTTAACCCTTTGATTCGATTATAAAGCATAACAGCCAGCCGGTGGCGCTGCACCTTTTTGTTGTAAGTGGATTTATTGGCGTCAAATCCTTTCCAACCATGATCGCGTCCTTTCTGGCGCAGCCAGCGAATCCCCTTACGGCCAGCGCTAACGCTTGCCTGGGCTACGGAGATGCCGGCTGCGGTAGCATCTCCACCAATAGCAGGAATCAGGGCAATAATGGTCTTGCCAAATCCCACCAGATCGTCCATCACGATATCATAGATGGCATTCTTGACCCGGTGCTTGTTGGTTTCGGCAAGAGCCTGGGAGACGGCCAGCTTTTCTGCATCCTCCCGCAGATCTCCGGTGATTGCGCCGTCCTTCAGCACTTCGTCCAGCCGTTTTTTCCGTTGTTTTCCGGTTTTTGCGTCTGTCACCATACCAGCATTGACTGTCATATCGTCTCTTGTGGCACGGTGTCTCTGCAACTGGAACAGAGACAGAGCAGCCGCATTGGACGAAGCAGCATTGGCAGCAGCATTCGTAGTACCTGATGCAGGGGTGCTGGAAGCCGTCGCATTTGCAGGCGTAGTTGTGGAAGACGCATTGTTTGTGGCATTCTCCTGCTTCTGGGCTATCGCCCGGGCGGCAGCCTGCCGCTGTTCAGACATTCGGTAGTGGTCCATGGATCCATATACCAGCTGCTTGAGGTTACCAATCAGGCTAAGCGACGTGGAGATTGCACCGCAAACAGCGCCAACAATAGGAATATGACTGACTGTGCTGAAAAGCTTTCCCAGGTCACTGGCAGCCTTGCCCATTACCATCAGTTCATCCAGGCTATGTTTGACGATGCTTAGAATGTTGCCGCTGGAACCGTCTTTTTTCTTAATAGAGACGATGATCTGCTTGGTCAGCTCATAGATACCCTTCAGAACATCCACACAGCTCGCAACTGCACCGGCAATATTATTGCCCTTCTCCATACTGCCCACAAAACCGCCAATCAAACCGGCAAGATCCACAGCGAAACCACCAGTCCCATGAATCGCTTCTCCGGCATTTTCTGCATGGCCTAGGGTAAAAATCCGCTTGTACCAGGGTTTCTGCTGGGTGCTTTCCTGGTACTCAGGCTGAGGATCTCCCATGCTGGCCTCTGCTGTCTTCAGCACCAACTTGTGCAGATTTCCCTGAGAATGTTTCTGAAGAGCACCTTGTTCTTCAGGAGACAAAGGAACAGGCACAGGTTGCGGCGTAGACGGAGAGGCCGTAGATGATGTGGATGTAGTTTGATTGGAAGATGTAGACGAAGAGGTCGTAGATGGTGCGGGCGCAGTTTGACTGGAAGATGTAGACGGGGAGGTCGTAGATGGTGCAGATGCAGTTTGACTAGGAGGCGTGGGTAACGGCTTTTGGGGTGGCCTGGAAGGAGGCGCGGGTAACGGCTTTTGGGGTGGCCTGGAAGGAGGCGTGGGTAACGGCTTTTGGGGTGGCCTGGAAGGAGGCGGGGGTAACGGCTTTTGGGGTGCCCTGGAAGGAGGTGTGGGCAGTGGCTTCGTAATGGAGGAACCGGAGGGAGTCGACCCGGTCAGCGAAGGAGCTGACTGACCCCCTCTGTTTGCGCCGATAACAAGCTTACCTGATTTTCTCGTTGTATCTACGCTCATATTGATCACTCCTGTCTGTTTTTTAGGTAATCGGAAATCTGATGGTAATATTCGCCGAACTCAGGCCGGCCGAGGTGCTTACCGGCCTTCTGCTGCTCTGACCGAACGGCCAACAGAAGATGAACCATGCCCAGCGGACTGTTCTCTGCCGCCGCCAGAAAAGCAGCGGAAACCACGATGTTCTTGATACTGCTGCCTGACAACTCGAAGCTGCGGGCGAGAAATTCAAAATCAATGTCCTCATCCCGGGGCAATCCGGCAGGCATCACAGACCGCCAGATCTGCTCCCGCCGCTCCTCATCCGGCAGCGTGAACTCGATGATGAACTTAAGCCGGCGCCGGAACGCCTCGTCAAAATTCTGTAAGAAGTTGCTGGCCAGAATAACAATGCCGTCATATTCCTCCATTTTCTGAAGCAGATAAGAGGTCTGAATGTTGGCATAACGGTCATGGGAGTCCTTGGTTTCGGACCGCTTTCCAAAGAGGGCATCGGCTTCATCAAAGAAGAGAATACTTTGGCTCTTTTTGACCTCATCAAAGACAGCGCCCAGCTGTTTTTCCGTTTCGCCGATGTACTTGGAAATCACACCGGACAAGTCCACCTTGTAAAGCTCCAGATGGAGCCGGTTGGCAATCACCTGGGCAGCCATGGTTTTACCCGTTCCGGGCGGCCCGTTGAAAAGCATGGACACGCCCCGGCCATAGGCCACCTTGCCGCCGAAGCCCCACTGTTCGTAAACCCGCCGCTGGTAAGCTACCTGATCGCAGGCTTCTTTCAGTCGGTTTTTCTGCTCAGGCGGCAGGATCAGGTCCTCCCAGGTATATTTGGCCTTTACCAGTGTGGCCTTTTTGCCCAGACTGTGGGACAACTGGGCCCGGCAAGCCTGATGGAGCAGATTATCATCCAGGGTTTGCCGTCCCTCCCAGCGCAGCAGCCCGGCTGCTTCATTGGCAGCAGCGGCAATCTGACCAGGCTGCATGGCAAATTTAGCTGCCAACGCCTCCAATGAAATCTCCGGCGACAGGGGCAAGTCCTTCAGATAATGATCCCACAGCAGCAGCCGTTCCGAAGCATCCGGCTGCTCCAACAGGTACTCGGTCCGTACCCAGGGAGCCGGAGAAAGCTGAGGCGGCCATTCTTCCCGAGAAAAAAGAAACAAAATATCGGTAAAGCGTGCAGCCCGTTCCAGCAGCAGCCGGATATGAGACGCTTTGGGTTCCCATTCCCGGAGAACCGGCGCCTCCTCGCCGGAAGGAATCTCTTCCTCTCCGCCCAGCAGCCGTTCAAAGCCAGTAAAGGCCAAGGCCGCCTGACGCAGGGCCGCCTCCCGGAACACCGGGAGCAATGCCTGCTCCCAGCTGGCGTTCTCTTTCAGCAAAACGGAAAGGTCCGCTGTCAGGAGCGGCCGCCCACGATTTTTGCAGAAATGCCGGGCCAGGGTCTGCCGGCCTGAACCGGCTTCTCCCTGAAGATAAAAGCAAAGGTGCGCCCCTTCTGGACGGACAGCATAACACCTCTCCATCCGGACTAACATCTCCCGATGGATCACCAGCGGAGGGATTCCCTCCCCTGCCCAATGAAGGCGAGCCGAGAACTCCAATTCTGGGTCCTCACTCAGATGATCCAGCGCAAAGGAAACAATGCGGCGGTGAAGCTTGAGTCCCATGGTCAGATCACTCTGACCGGCAGGCACCTGAATGCCCTCCCGGAAAAAGCAGAAGAGGATGTCCTTCCGCAGATGCCATTCCCCCAGCAAACGGACGTATTCCTCCTCATCTACGGCAAAACTGCAAAGACAGAGGGAAAGGCTGGGGAGCCGGCAGCCATCCGGCTGAAGGGATATAAACTGCTGCTCGGCATCCCGGTTCAATTCCGCCGCCAACGCCATGGAAACACAGTGGCGTTCAAACGGCGTCAGATGAAAAATCTGAAACAGGTAGGGCAGATTTACCGCACTTCCACTCTCATAGGTGGCGTCGGTTCTCTCTGCCATCCGCTGTTCCCAATGAGCGATCTGCTGCCGCTGTTGGAGCTGAGACTCTCCATCCAATTGCAGCAGGCCCAGCCGCAGGGAAACCAGCTCCATCAGGTCGGCAAAATAAGCCGCCTGGGAAAGATAAGGCTCTGCCAACAGGCGCACCTCCTTTCAAGAATAGGATCAGATATTGCTGAGAAGCAGGGCCAGAATCTGTGCCAGCTCACCCCGGGTGAGGGTGGAATCCGGATAGAATCGGTAGCTGGAAGGCATTTCCAGAATACCCACAGCCCGAAGCCGCTTTACCGAATTCTGGGCATAACCGGCAATCTCGTTCATGTCGTTGTAGCCGGTATCCAGTCCCTTGGAGCGAAGCCGCAGGCCAACGCCGGTGGAGATATCTCCCAGCAGTGCTGCCATATCCTCCCGGGTGATGGATTCGTTGGGCCGGTAGCTGGAACCATTGGCAATGGAACCGGACAGGTTGTTGTAATAGGCCCAGCTGGCCGCTTTAGCCACAGAGGAACTGGTGGGAATGTCTGAGTAGACCTGTACCGGATTGGCAGGCAGCTTTGCTGCTGACAGCGCCCGGGCAAAGAGCTCCAATGTCTCCCCGCGGGTAACAGCGTCATCCGGACGGAAGGCAGAACCGTCAGAGACCGTCAAGATTCCTCTGGCTGTAAGGAAGGTGACATAGGGATTGGCCCAATGACTGGCGGTCACATCGGTAAAGGTAGCCGGACGGTAGACAACACCGAACTTGGAAAGATGGCTGCTGTGCAGGACAACGCCTTCCTTGTTTTCGTCATAATAACATTCGGTGACAGGCACAGGCTCTCCGTTTTCCGGCAGATAATCCACCGCAACAGCGTTGACGTCTTCCCCACTGGCCGGGGTATACGGCACCATCAGCTGGATGCCATAGGGTTCTTCAAAACTTGTCACCGCCTTACCGTCTACCAGCAAGGTTGCATCCAATCCGGGACGGCCTGCATGGGTGAGTCTGTCCAGCTGGAAAGACACATCTCCTTTATCTGTACGGTTCTCCAATTCTTCCAGCGCACTGCCGTAAAGGCCGAAATTTCCTGCCGGTGTAGCGACAGTCAGCCGGTCCCAGTCCTCAGCCACCAGAATGTCAAATTGCTTTTCGGTGATATTCAGAATATAGGTATTGTTTTTGCTGGTAGCCTTCAGGTCCTCAATCAGGATAATACCTTCCTTGAAGCCGTCGCCATCCAGATTCTCGGCATCCGCTTCATGCTTCTGAGCCAGGTCGATAAGAGCTTGCAGCTCCTCGTCCCGGATGGTCGTGGTGCTGGTGCCATTCTTTTCGGTGGTATCCAGCGGCCAAAGGATGGTGTCACTACTGTTGCCCGGCAGGTTCAGCTGATTGTCTACCCGAATCTCCTCGGTGGCGCCGCCGGAAGAACCACCCGATCCGTCAGGAACTGATGGATAATCTGGTTCATCGGGCTCTTCGGGAGTTTCCTCCCAAACCGCTTCAAATTCCACCACATCAGCAATGAAGGTTCCCAGATCGACCTCTGCTCCTGCGGGATATTCCACCGGAAAATCCGATGAGGTCGTGAGCAGCTGCCAGGCTGCAAACTGCATTCCAGCCGGTGGTGTAAAGGTGCAGTCGGGAAGAATATACAATGTTGCCGGTGCACGGGTCTCCATAACCTGCCCATCATCCAATCCACTGTAAAAATAGATGGGAAGGGAGGGAAGAGATTCCCAGGCCGCCTGAAATTCCAAGGTGTCATTCTCTTCGACCAACAGGTCGGGCGCCAGCGGATCGCCCGGCTGGTATTGCTGTGTGACATCCAGCGGCATACCGTTGATGCTCACCAGCTCCCAGTGGCTGAAGCTCATCCCCTCGGGCGGGGTGAAGCTGCAGTCGGGCAGGGTGTACGAACCGTCGCTTGCAATGGTAACGGTGGGCATGGTACCTGTCCCCGTTCCCGGATCAAAGCTGAGGGCATACCCTTTTTCAAGGACGAACTCAAGATACCAGATCCGGCTGTTAGTATAGGTTTCAAAAAGGGTAGTTTCTGTGATTTCCACGGTATCCGAACTGGGTGAAACCGACACGGTCCCCACACTGTTCCCCTCTTCATTTTGGTACTCGATCTCACTGATGGTATACCCCACCGTCTTCAGGCTGCCAGGCGCCAGATACCGTATTTCTCCATCGTATTCATAGGTATAAATATTCCCCTGATTGTCCAGGGAAACATCCGTCAACTCCGTTCCTTCGCTGTCCACAAAACTCAGGATCGGCAGCTGCTCGAAGAAGCCCGGATATTCGCCGCCATTGTACTGATAGAAATAATAGTTACTACTCCCGATCATTTCACCCGCTATCTCGTCATCTGAAGCACGTGCAACGCCGTTGGCATCCGGCGCATCCTGAGCGGCATAGCAGGTTATGTCGATATTGATGTAGTTCAAATAGGTGTCTATGTTTTCAGGCGTGATCTCTAGCTGGAGGGTGGTCACGTTGTTCCCAAAGCTGTACTCCTGCACGGGGACGTCCTGCAGATTTGCAGATATGTAGGTCACCATCATATAGCCCTCTGCCTGGAGGGTCACCGTTCCGCCGCTTTCTGTCAGGTAGTAGACATTCCCCCCGTCATAGCCTTCTGAGGTATAGGTATGCTCCTCCCCGGAGACCGCAGAAATGACATCCCAACCATCAACCGACACCACGTAACAAGGCGTATCGTTTCCGTCGTCGGCATAGTACACCATGCTGCCAGTGATACTATCCGACCCAACAATGACCGTGTAATCCTCTGCCCGCACCATGGACGAAAATACCGTCAGCAATCCTGCTGTCAGCACCATCAGCGCCGCACAGAAGGCGGCGATAAAGCGGGTATACTGTTCCCCGTCTCCTCTCCTGATCTTCCATTTCATCGTAAAGGCACCTCCTGTACTGCCGCTGGATCAGCTGGATCAATAGGTTTCCAACCAGACATCATGCTGGGTATTCTCTTCCCGGTAACAGGTGTCACAGAGATAGAGATAATGACGGGCGGCCTTGTCCCGGCGGTTCTTTTTGAGCACCTCAATGAACAGCAGCCGTGCGTCGTAATATTCATGGGAGCAGAAGAGGGTCACGCCCTTCTCAAACAGCTCCCGGGTTTCTTCTTTCAGCTTACGGGTCAGCTCTTCGTCTCCGTCATAGACATCGTAAAGCCGCTCGGTCCGCTCCAACGTGCGCATATAGACAAATCCGATGGTGCGGGCGTGATACCGGCTCTCAAAATCCGGTATCAGCCGGGCAGCGCTGTCGGTGAGCAGGACGCTCGCGCCATACTTGGCAGCCAGGGGCCGCAGGAAACTGGTAAAGCTGGTATGTTCCGAAATGGTCATGGCCTCAAGGCGCTCCTCGGCGCCCACGATGCCGATCATGGCGGGGCCTGCGCTGAGGGTGACATGGAAGTCCAGATCCTGGTTTCCGGCTTCCGCAATCTTCACGGCCTGCAAGGTCTGACAGAGGGTAATGGCCGCATCCAACGCCTTATCGGGCTGATGGGTATAGATGGCCAGCAGGCCAGCTCGGTCAAACCGGTCCACCATGCCGCCGGTCTCATCCACCACCGGCACCAACCGGGCCAGCACCCGGTTGATCATCCGAAACATCTCCCGGGAGCGAAGGCTCCGGGCGATGTCGTCAAACGCCCCCACCGAGCAATTGAGCACCGCAGCCTGTACACTGGTTTCGTCGGCCAGCTGCACATCGATGACGCTCTGCTTGTTGAGCAGCCCGAAGACCCGGGCAGGTACAAAGCGGGAATAACCATCGCTGGTGAGCCGGATCTCCTTATCCCGGAAGGCGACATTCTTGCTCATGATGTTGAAGGTGCGGGAAATCTCACTGACCTCGTCATGTCCGCGCTCCGACACCTGTACACCCAGATTGCCATCGCTGATATCCTGTACCCGCTGCCGCAGAATCCGAAGCGGATGGAGAGAAATGGCAATGACAATGGACAGCAGCAGCGCCAACACTGCCATGACACTGAGAATCAGCAGCCGTAGCTGCCGGACTGCCTGCTGCACCGCATGGTTCAACGACTGCTGGGTATCGCCAGCCTCGAGAACTGCCACCACTTCACCGGACTCATTGTACACCGGCACCAGCAGCGTGGACCACTGGCCCATACTGTCCTTAAAGCCAGTCCGAAGAAGCTGGCCGCTCTCGGCGACCCGATAGAACTGGTCCGCAATCTTTTCATTGTACCGTTTTTCCACCGGCACACCCACATAATCCTGTTCGCAGATGAGGGATACCAGCTGGCCATCCACCATTTTATACAGCCAGAAGTAATTGGAATGGTAAACCACCTGAGCGTGGCCCTCTTCCTGCTGCAGGATTCCCATACCGGGCAGCAGATTCAGTGCCGACCGGAGTTCATAGAAATAAACGCTGTCAAAGGCATCCTCCGGGTCTACTTCTTCAATGTAGCTGGAGTTAAGAGTTGCCGTCTGTTGGCTGGTGAGCAGGTAGAGCCGCTCATACTGGGCGTCCACCAATTCGGTGGTCATCAGGTTGCTGGCAATGGTGCTGAGCAGAACCAGACTGACCGCAAGAATTGGCAGGAAAGCCGCCAGCAGCTTGGTGACGATGGGCACCTTCCCTTTGGTAAAGAACAGGAAGAGCCGCACCAGCAGAGCCACTATCAAGGCAGCTGCCCAGGTTCCTGCAAAGCCCAGAAATGCCCGGAACAGAATCGTGCCAGCTGAAACACTCAGCCGCCGGATGACTGTGCCCTCTCCATTCTGCCAGAAGTTCAGGGCTTCTCCATTCCAGGTCACCGCACAGAAATCTTCTCCATTTTCCTGAAAGGACAGTGCTGTCACCCCAGTAGAGGCAAGGCCTCGTTCCTCATAGGTAAAGATCCGCTCGGCCTTTTCTGGCTGGGTCATATCCAGCTGATAGACCCGATTTTCTGTATCTACCAGATAAAAGAGATTTCCGTCATTTGACGCTGTCATCACCAGAGCGCCGGTACCGGCAGGCAGTTCCACCTGCTGGGGTTCCCCACCGGGCGCCACCGTCCAGACCTCTCCTGAGGGGGTGGTAAAGGCCACGGTGCCGCAGTCCGCCAGATAGAAATCGGTGAAGCCCACGCCGATATCAAAGGAAAAATCAAAGACCTCGGTCATCTGAATGGCGCCAGCTGCTTCCCAAAGGGCAGAAAAGCTGATTTCCCCGGCCTGACTGGCTGTCTCATCTGCCTGCCAGAGGGTGGCTGTGGCTTCCTTGCCGCTGTAATCGGTGCGGAAACAGGAGAGCACGCCATTCTGGACGGTAAAGGCCAGGTTATTCTTTTGCAGGAGATCCGATACCGGCAGCGACCAAACCGGTTCCAGCCGGTTATTCTCAAAGTCCAGATAGCAGACCGTTTCGTAAACGATCAGGTCACTGACAATTTCCACCTGGCGCTCCATCACATAAAAGGCGTCTCCGTCCCGAATGGGGCCTTCATAGGTATAGTAGAAGTCGCCCCCTTTTGCCGGCCAGCGAATCTCGTCCAGCAGACGGCCTTCTTTGTCCGTCTGGAAAAAGCGGAACTCCTCCTCGCCCTGATCGATGCCGCAGATGATCTCCTCATCCGGAACCGCCGATATCAGACGGGTAAACCCAAAGGAACTTCCCCACCAGCCTGTGAAAATGGCGGCGATGAGGGAAAGCAGCAGTACCGCTATCAAAACCCGCTTTGTCTTTAAGGATAACATGGGGTTACACCTCCTCTCCCATTACTCTGATTCTGACAGATCCAGCCGGGTGACCCGGCCAGGCTCCAACTCCCGCTCCTGGCAGCCGGTGCTGCCATCCGGACTCTCCCAGAAGATCCGGCATTTACACACCTTGACCGCAGGGGTATGCAGCGGAAGGAAAAAATCTCCCTGTTCGTCTGCTACCACTGTGTACACCGGTAAAATCGTGGTACCGGCCTTCTTGTAACCCTTGGACAATGGAGCCGTCAGCACGCAGGCGCCTTCTTCCTCTCCTTCCGCCAACTGCTGTACCATGAAAAACTCCGGTACCGGCTCAGTCTTGCGGATGAGGGCAAACTGCCGCCCCTCCAGATCCGAAGCGGAGGGATCATACAGCTGAATCAGCCGTCCATCCATCGGGCCCTTGAGTGTATAGTCATAAAGCAGCCGCATGGGCCGGGGATCATTGGTACAGATCACCCGCAGCCGGGCGCCGGGCGCTGCCCGTCCCTCCAGACAGGTGGTGTCGGTGGGAATCCGGTAGCGGCGGTTGGGAGTGAGCCGAAGTTTTACCACCGGAAACAGCTGGGGCAGGGAGCCCGGCTCCACCCGGATAGAGGCCGGATGATAGGTCCAGGCCCTGGCGGTGATATCCAGCACCGGCGTAGGGGCGTCCAGAAAGACAAAATAGCCATCCGGCTTCCGGACCGGCGGTTCCAGCATCTGGGCTGCCCGGACGGTCAGGCTGGCGTCGGAAATGGGGCGGCCGGTAAAGTCGTCCACTACCATGACCGCCACCGATACCTTCCGCTTCAGCCGGATACGGGTCACCGCTGCCGGGTTCCATTCTCTGCTCATGCTTCACTACTCCTTCACCGTAAGCTCCAGATCCACCACACGCTGAATCCGTCTGACCTTGCCGGACTCCAGCTCCACCGGGCCGACCCGGTAGAAAAGCGAGGTCCGGTATGCCTGATTGGGCACATTCCAGATTCGCTGCTGGGCCTCTGTCTCCAGCGACAACATCTGAATCCGCAGATCATTGCCGGAGGCCCGGGGAATGGGTGAAAGAGTGTCGGCGCTGAGGGCGGCATTGTCCGCCAGCGTCTGGATCACCCGGCCCAGAATCCGCTGGTCCTCCAACGAACGGTTTTTCACATCCGCCTTGGAATAGGCGGTAATCATATAGGAAAGGGTGAGGAAGGAGGAGGGAAAACGCTGGCGTCCCGCTCCCATATTCACCATTTCCGTTCCCCGCAGCTCCTGGCTCTCCCGCACATCGTAAAGATGAGGCCCAGAATCATGTCGCCCTTGTCCGCCGGGGAACAAAGCCCGATGTTATCCGGGCTCATGATGACGTCGGGACAGAGATTGTCCCGGAGCAGCTGCACCAGCGAGCTGCCAATATCTGCTATGACAGTGTATTTTCCCATCTTTTTTCCCTCACTTTAAGGCAGGACCTCCAGCAGCAGGCATGGACCTGTGCTGCTGGCAAATATGGCCTGCACGGTACCACTTGATGTTTCATAAGTGCAGACGGTCACCTGACTTTCGGGAGACAGGTTCGTCAGCCGGCCGAAATACCGGTTGGACTGACTGACCGAAATCATCCGTCCTGCTCCCATGGTCTCCTGGGTCACCGAAGAGGGTGTTCCCAGGGCATTGTCTGTTTCAGACCGGGTCATGCCCACCTTGGCGCCTGCCACCGAGGCGTCATTCCAGACATCCACCGAAAGGGTATGTCCGCTGCCATCGGTGCGGATGGCCATGCCGATGCCGTCGGTCTTGTCCGAGTAGATCAGCACCTCTTCACCCGATACCTTCCAGGAGGAAGGACTGGTCTGGAACTGCTGCTGGATCCCACTCACATTCATGGCTGCCAGGGCGCTATAATCCACGCCGCCCGACTGGGTAGTGGGGCCGGTGTAGATGGGACCGCTGCCCTGCTGACCCTCGCCCGAACCGGTTTCACCAGAGCCGGACTCTCCGCCGGTGCTGCCGCCGGTCTGTCCGCCCTCGCCGGTGCCACCGGTACTGCCGGATCCGGAAGTTCCAGTTCCGCCTTCGGTTCCACTTCCATCAGGTGCCGTGACTTCTCCTTCCATGCCGGGCAAGACCACCTGTCCATTGCGGAACTCGCCCGCCTGGGTGACAAATCCGGTGACTGGATCATACAGCGTACCGGTGCCGTGGTAGACGCCCATCCGGAAGCCGCCTTCATAAACCGGCACACCCAGAACCTCGTCATACTGGACACCTTCCCCATCGCTCCGGCCAGCTCGGAAGCCGCCCTCATACAGAGGAAGCTGGGTCGACGGATTGTAAAGGGTGCCGGTTCCATCGTATTCGCCCTGGTAGAAGCTGCCCTGATAGACCAGCTCGCCGGTGTCGGGATCAAACTTCCGGCCTTCGCCTTCGTACTGTCCTGCCACAAAGCCACCGTCATAGAGCAATCTGCCCTCGATGGGATCATATTCCTTACCGGTGCCGGAGAACTGTCCAGCCAGGAAACCGCCCTGATAAATCACGGTTTCTCCGGAATAAAGGGTTCCCTCGCCCTCCATCTGACCGGCCTTGAAGCCACCCTGATAGAGAATCTCTCCATTTTCATAGAGACGGCCCTCGCCCTCGTATTCACCGGCAGCAAAGCTGCCCTGATACAGCAGGTCGCCGTTCTCCTCATAGAGCACGCCGTCGCCCTCATACAGCCCGGCCACAAAACCGCCCTCGTAAAGGGGTTGGTTCTCTCCCTGATACAGGGTGCCGGTGCCCTCATACTTTCCAGCTGCAAAGCCGCCTTCATATAAAAGGGTGCCGTCCGGGTTATAGAGGCTGCCGGTGCCGTTATATTTGCCGGCAGAAAATTCTCCGTCATACAGGAGGGTTCCATCCTCCCGGTAGAGCTTTCCCCGGCCTTCATACTGGTTGGCGGAAAATTCGCCGATGTACTGAGTGCGGCCGCTGGGCCAGAAGGTCTCGCCGCTGCCCTCGTACTGCTCCATCAAAAAATCTCCCTGATAAACCAGATTGCCGTCGTAGTCATAAAGCCGCCCGTTTCCAGTGATGCGGCCCTCTTTCAGCGGTCCCCGGTACAGTATCGAGCCGCCCTTGCTGCCATATAGCTCTACCTTTCCGGTGTAGCCGGTCATCTCCATGGAATTGACCACCACTGGAACGGTGAGCAGATTGCTTTTGACCACCGGATGCACAAACTTCAGGTAAACCACCGGCAGAATCAAAAGCAGCACCGCCACAAAGAACACAAGCTTTTTGGCGATGTAGTATTCTCCCACCGAAAAGTAGTCCTTTAAGGACTTGGGCTTTCCGGTGATGAGTTCCTTGCCCTTGCGGCGCACATCGGCCATCACCCGGGTGGTGAAGCCGTTGGGATTCAGCACCCGGCGCAGGCCCCGGTAGGCATTGGTTACCGGTACCGTCAGAATCCGGGCCAGCCGCTGGCTGCTGTATTGCAAGACCTGAAACAGGCCGATTTCATTGGTAAAGCGCATCTTCGTTCCCCTCTCTCTGCGCCGTCATCGGGTCACGGCGCAGGAGTCTCTATACCTTCTATCTCCACCGTTCCAATCTGATCGATGAAAAAAGGCGTTCCTTTGGGCCTGGCCGGTGCCAGCAATGTATAAATCAGATAACAGAATGCCGCGATCAGCACCAGTCCGCCCAGCACCGGCTTGATAAACCGGCTGAGCTTCTTGACCGCTGCCCAAAGCCGGAACAGCCAGGTCTGGGGCTCGGCTGGTTTAATGGAAATCTGGTTTTCCACCGCCTGCCGGAACAGATCGTAGGCGCCGTAAATCTCCACCAGGCTTTCAAAGGAGGCCTCCCGGAGCCGGGTGAGCAGCTCGTCCAGTGGGGGCAGCGCCCGGGTTTTCAGCTCCGCTGCAAAGAGCAGCTGCATCAGATGATAGAGCCGGCCGCAGATGAAGCCCAGGTCGGTCTGACCAGCCGTGAGAACGGTGGTGAGAAAGTAGTTGAACCGCACCCGCATGGCCTCATCCACTGTGATGTTTTCCTCCCGGAGTACCTCCGAAAGAATCGGGACGGGCATATTGAGCAGCATCGCCCGCTCCAGCAGATTGGCCCCGATTTCCAGCCGTTCCATCAGGCTTAGGGTATCCCGCTGGAGCCAGCTCTGAAGGGAGGGCGCTTCGCTGTACCGGAACCGAACGCAAAGGTCCTCCTGTTGGGTAAAGACTCCCAGAAAATCC
>CALXFL010000007.1 GCA_944387515.1 uncultured Clostridia bacterium | reverse complement strand
ATTCTCTTTGTACCGCTGCGGACACTTTATGGATTGACCTACACCCAGTATGGCATTCTGGTTTCCATCAATTTCATTGTACAGGTGGGGTCCGACCTGATTTTCAGTAAGCCGGTGGAACGCTATGGCTTTCGCCCCTTTGCCATTCTTAGCCCGGTTCTGTCCAGCTGTGGCTTGGTGCTTTTTGGATTAGCCCCGGTATTCTTCCCGGGAAATGAGTTTATCGGATTTTGTGTGGGTATGTTTGTCTTTGCGGCAGCGGCGGGGCTTCAGGAACTGCTGCTGAGTCCCATACTGGATGGTGTGCCTATGCCGGAGGAACAGAAGAAAAAGAGCATGAGCCTGCTTCATTCCTTCTTTGCCTGGGGACAGATCGGGGCCGTACTCATTACCACCGCGCTTGTCTGGTTGCTGGATGCCCGATACTGGCAGCTGATTGTGTTTCTCTGGGCGCTGCCGCCCCTCATCAACGTCTGGCTGTTTGCCCGGGTGCCGCTGGATGCCAAGGTAGAGGCCAGCAAGGCGATGTCTCTGAAAGCTCTTTTCAGCAGCAAGATCTTTCTGGTGGTGCTCATGGCCATTGTCTTCGGCGGTGCTTCTGAGGTCACCATGTCTCAGTGGGCTTCTGCCTTTATAGAAAAGGGACTGGCACTGCCCAAATTGCTGGGCGATATGCTGGGTGTCTGCGGCTTCTCGCTAATGCTGGGGCTTGGCCGTACCGGCTATGGTATTTTCGGCGATCGGATTTCCATTCACAAGGTGATGACCTTTGGCTCTCTGGGTGCCTGTGCCATGTACATTCTGGCGGCAGTATCGGGCAATCCCTTTGTGGGGATGCTGGCCTGTGGACTCACCGGCCTTTGCGTCAGTATGCTGTGGCCGGGCAGCATTGTAGTGGCCTCCCGGGCTTTGCCGCTGGCAGGGGCCAGTATGTTTGCTCTTCTTTCTGCAGGTGGTGATTTAGGTGCTTCGGCCGGATCCTTCTTCACCGGATTGGTTACCGATGCAGTGGAAGCTATGGGCCTGTCCAGCTTTTTGGGGCAGGCAGGTACCGCTGAGCAGGTGGCGCTCCGCAGCGGACTGCTGTTTGCAGCAGTTTTCCCGCTTTGCTGTCTCTTTGTCAATCTGATTTTGAAGCGGATGGCGGAACGGCAGGATACACCCTGACAAAAAAGCACACCGGACACGATGTTCCGGTGTGCTTTTTCCTATTTAGAGCTTGATCCAGTAGCGCTGTTCCACAACGTCATCCACGATCACTTCGTTTTCCAGAATACCGCCATTGTTCTGAATGCTTTTGGCGGAGCCAATGTTATCCTTGTCACACACCATCAGCACTTCCTGAATGCCCAGCTTTTTACATTCCAGCAGGGCCAGTCCGATCATCCGGGTTGCAATCCCTTTGCGCCGTTCCGACGGCCGGACCCCGTCTCCGATATGCCCGCCGTTTAACAGGAGCCGCTCATTGAGATAATGCCGGATGTTGACGGCGCCGACGAAGATATTGCGGTCGGTATCCAGACAGAAGAAGGCAGAATCCGGGACTCTTGTTCCATCGTCTTTGAGTACCTCCAGGCTGTTCAGATACTGCTCAAAATCATGGTAATCGTTTTTTTCGATAGATCCAGGAACGATTTCTTCGCCGGAAGCGGTCCATTCGTCCATCATATCCAACAGCTGCGTTTTGTATTGCTCACTTAATTTCACCAGTTTCAGGTTCAATGGATTCACGTCCTTTCAGCGAAAAAGGGGCTTTTAGCCCCTTTTTGTGCGTTTATAGCCGGATGCCGGTTTCCAGTGCCACCTTCATCATGTCGGTAAAGGTCTGCTGGCGCTCTTCAGCAGAGCAGGCTTCTCCGGTGACCAGCGAGTCAGAGATGGTGCAGATACAGAGTGCCCGTTTGCCTGCCCGGGCAGCGTTCAGGTAGAGGGCAGCGGATTCCATTTCCACGGCCAATGCGCCCACACGGCCCCAGTCCAGGGTACTGCGTTCATCGTAGAAGGTGTCTGAGCAGAAGACAGTTCCCACTACCGGCTGTAATCCCTGCTCCCTGGCTACGTTCACCGCTGTCTCCAACAGGGTAAAGTCGGCAGTGGGAGCGATTTGACCGGGCAGCTGGAACTGATCGCCAAAATGGGAGTTGGTGCAGCTGCTCATGGCAAATACCAGATCCCGGAGCTTCAGTCGGGGATTGATGGCGCCGGCTGAACCAATGCGAATGATGTTCTCCACTCCGTAAAACTGAAAGAGTTCATAGGAGTAGATGCCCATAGAAGGAACACCCATGCCGCTGGCCATCACGGAAATAGGCTTTCCCTGATAGAGGCCGGTGTACCCCAGCATGCCCCGGACTTCGTTGACCTTTTCCACCTGGGTGAGGAAGGTTTCTGCAATGAATTTAGCCCGGAGAGGATCGCCTGGCATCAGGACAGTCTCCGCAAAGGCACCTGCCAGAGCGCCGATATGAGGCGTAGGCGTTGCCCCCATATTTTCAGCGATGAATTTTGCCTGAAGAGGGTCGGCGTGCGTTGATACGGTCTTTGAAGATGCCCCGGGCGTTGCGCCAGTGTGCGGTGTGGGAGCTGCCATGGAAAAACCTCCTTTGGAACAGGGAAAGAGAGCTACAGGTTTGAAATACAGCGGCACTGTAAGGCGCAACTGTCAATTCCTTCAGTCCAACCCGGGTATTGCCGGTGGCGATCAGAGCTCGTTCTGCGGCAATGGCAAGCGTTAAGGGCTTGCCGGAGCGGTTGACTACTGTCAGCAGATTACTCCGGGAATAACCAATTGCCTGATCGCTGAGATGCACAAATTGAAGTGGTTCGCAGAAATTCTGAGGATACCGGCGGCGAAGCTGCCCCAGCCGTTGGAAAAAGCTGATGAGATCCCGGTCTTCTTTTCCCCAGGGGTAGGTACGCCGGTTCCAGGGATCAGCAAAGCCGCAAAGACCTGCTTCATCTCCATAATAAAGACTGGGAAAGCCCGGCAGGGTAAATTGCAGGATAGCAGCCTGTTTAAACAACTCTTTGCCCAATGCATATTCCTGCGGGGTGATCTGGTAATCGCCCTGTGCTGCGGCATCCACGCTGTGATTCACGCCCAGAACCGTGATGATCCGAGGGCAATCGTGGGTGGAAAGCGGTGTCATCAGACAGGCGAGCACTGGTGCCGGATAATGGTCCATCAGGGTCATGACCGAGTTATAAAAAGGACGTGCATTTCCGGTTTTCATATAGTCGATGATGGCGGTGCGCCAGGGATAGTTCATGGTGCTGTCCAGCTGTTTTCCCAGCAGATAGGGACGGCGAACACCATAGCTGCATTTATTGGAAGCATCTTCCCAGACTTCGCCCAGCACATATCCATCTGGATCGTACGCCTTGACGCATTCCCGTAGCCGTTCCAGAAAGGCATCGGGCAACTCATCGGCCACATCCAGCCGCCAGCCGGAAGCGCCCCGGTCCATCCAGTAATGCAGAACGCCTTCATTGCCGCAGATGAACTCCATAAAAGCGGGATCTACTTCATTGACGTTGGGCAGGGTTGTAAAGCCCCACCAGCAGTCGTAGGTGGTTCGCTCTTTATCCTGGAAATGGTACCAGCTGGCATAAGGGGAGGCGGCGGACTGATAGGCTCCCACCGAAGGATAATGCCCTTCCTTATTAAAATAAATACTGTCCGAGCCGGTGTGAGAGAAGACACCGTCCAGAATGATCTGGATATCCAGTTTTTTTGCTTTTTTGCAGAGGGTGACGAAATCTTCCTCTGTTCCCAGATAGGGATCAATGTGCAGATAATCTGCGGTATTGTAGCGGTGATTGCCGGCAGCTTCAAAGATGGGATTCAGGTAAATCATGGTGACACCCAGCGTCTTCAGATAGGACAGCTTTTGGGTGATGCCGGCCAGATTTCCGCCAAAGAAATCCGTGGCCTGATAATCGGGGACGTCATAGATGAACAGCGGACGTTCTTCCCAGCTTTGATGAAAGTACCTTTCGTTTCTGGTCTGAGGCAGTGGAGCATCTCCCGCCCGCAGAAACCGGTCTGGGAAGATCTGATACATCATGCCCTGCTGCAGCTTTTGAGGCGTTTGGAAATCACTGGCATAAACGGTCAGCTGCCATTCCGGAAGAAAGTCACCAATGATGGCGGAAGAATTTTCTCCCCGGCCGACAAAGATGGTGCCATCTCCATTTTCAATTTCAAACCGGTAAAAATAAAGGCCAACCTCGCTGATAGGGGTTGTGATGCTGAAGGTAAGCATTTTGGGGGAGGCGCCGGACTGGGCAAGATACAGGCGGCGCTGGCTGCCTCCTTCCCGCCGGAGGATCAGTGCGACCTTTTCGGGGCGCAGTTCCTGGCTTACCAGAAAATTCAGACTCAGGGAGGTGCCCTCCGGTATGGCGCCGAAGGGATATTTGCACTGGGGATCCCAGGCAGAGTAATAGACAGAATAAGGTTCTTGCAAAATAAGGTTCCCCTTTCTTTACTTTGACAGCGGCTGACATCTCACCTTAAAAGGCAGTTGATCCTTTTGCATTGGACGGGAACAGCATTTCCTGACAAAAGGGCTTTACAGCGCTGTAAAGGATGATGGATAAAAATAGTGTTTCTTATATTATACCCTTTATGGGAATTTTTGTACATAAGGCGTGGGCTGTTTTTTGATTTTCTCTTTTCCTTCCGCATACAGGATGGGGTTTTTGTGCAAAAATACAGTCTGCTATCTTCCAAAAAGTTAGAAAACATTTATATTAACAAAATGGTAAGAGGTTTATGTGCAAAATAAACAATGATTTTGGAGATATCGGTCGAACCAAAAAAATAAAGGCGATAGATTTGTATTCTTTTTCTATACATCACATATAATTTATGTGAAATTAGACAATACACAAATGCCTAAACTGGCACAACAAAGCGAAATTGCTAAAAAAACAGCATTTGTTTCTACGACTGAGCGCCGTTTTTTCTTTCGGTTAATATTTACAAATGCATGGTAAGTGTGGTATCATATTGACATAGGACATTTTTATTTTGCAGCTCTTCTGAGAGCTTTTGGAATAGAAAGGTGGTTGTATTCCTGTGCAAGCCATGCAGACAAAAGATGAGGTCGCACTGTACCTGTTCCATGAAGGGACAAACTATCAGAGCCACGACTATATGGGCTGTCACAAGGTAGATGGTGGTTATGTATTCAGAACCTGGGCACCTCACGCAAAGGCTGTGTATGTAACAGGCAGCTTCTGTGGATGGGAAGAACGCCGTTGGCCCATGAACCGCATCAGCGATCATGGCGTATGGGAACTGGTAATTCCCGATCTGGAGGAATTCGACCTTTATAAATTTGCCATTGAAACACCGGACGGAGAGTTGGTACTCCGCTCTGATCCTTATGCTGTACACAGTGAAACCCGGCCTGGCACGGCCTCCCGCATTTATGATATCAGCGGATATCAGTGGAATGATCGGAAATGGATGGAAAAAAGGGCGGCTGCTGATATTGTCAATCAGCCCATGAACATCTATGAAATGCACGCCGGCTCCTGGAAACGATATCCTGACGGTTCTCCTTTTGATTACCGCAAACTGGCAGAAGAACTGATTCCTTATCTGAAGGAAATGGGCTACACCCATGTAGAGATGATGCCGCTGAGTGAGTATCCCTTTGATGGTTCCTGGGGCTATCAGGTCACCGGATATTTTGCTCCTACCTCCCGGTATGGAACCCCTAAGGACCTGATGGCTTTTGTAGATGCGTGCCATCAGGCGGATATCGGCGTTTTGATGGATTGGGTACCTGCTCATTTCCCCCGGGATGCTCATGGCCTGCGGGAATTTGACGGCGCTCCTTGCTATGAATACGAGGACAAGCGGAAGGGCGAACATCCTGACTGGGGCACCATGATCTTTGACTATGGACGTCCTGAGGTTGTCAGCTTCCTGATTTCTTCTGCCTGCAACTGGCTGGCCAACTACCATATTGATGGCTTGCGGGTGGATGCGGTAGCATCCATGCTGTATCTGGATTATGGCCGGAAGGATGGCAACTGGATGCCCAATATCTATGGCGGAAACTGGAATCTGGAGGCCATTGATTTCCTGAAGAAATTCAACGACCATATCCGTACTTATTTCCCCGGTGCTGTGACCATTGCAGAAGAGTCTACTGCCTTCCCAAAGGTGACCCATTCCACCGAGGATGGGGGACTGGGCTTCCATTTTAAATGGAATATGGGCTGGATGAACGACACCTTGCGGTATATGAAAATGGATCCCTTTTTCCGCAAGGGCGTTCACAACAACCTGACCTTCAGCCTGACCTATGCTTTTTCTGAAAACTACATTCTGCCGCTGTCCCATGACGAAGTCGTTCACATGAAGGGCTCTCTGATCAGCAAGATGCCGGGAGAATACAACAATAAATTTGCCAATCTGCGGGCCTATATCGCTTATATGTTTGCCCATCCCGGTAAGAAGATGATCTTCATGGGCGGTGAGTTTGCCCAGTTTGCAGAGTGGGGCGAAGAAAAGGTTTTGGATTGGATGCTGCTGGACTATGAGATGCACCGCAAGTATCATCTCTTCTCCAAGAGTCTCAATGATTTCTACCGCAAGACTTCGGCCATGTGGGAGCTGGACGGCGGCTGGGAGGGCTTTGACTGGCTTTCCTGTGACAATGCTGACCAGAATGTCATCTCCTTCCTGCGCAGGGATCGTGCTGGCAATGAAATCGTGGTGCTCTGCAACTTTTCCTCCCTTACTTTGGAAAAATACGCCATCGGCATTCCCAGACGGGGAAAATATACCGAAATCTTCAGCACCGATGACACCCGCTACGGTGGAAACGGTGTGCTCAATGGCGAGGTATATGCCAAATTGCAGCCCATGCACGGCCGGGAGTACAGCCTTTCGCTGACACTGCCGCCCTTCTCCACCATCTATCTGTACAAGAAGGCTTCCAAGCCTGCCAAGAAGGCGGAGGAACCTGCAGAAAAAGCTGCAAAGTCCACGACAAAGAGTGCCAAGACGGCCAAGAAAGCGCCAGCTAAAAAGAAAAAATAAGCTTTTTCCATTGGTATCAACGGAGCGGGCGCTCAGGCATCTGCTTCGCTGTCATAAAGAGATTCCCCATCAATAAAACAAGAGGTGCACCGGTATGAAACAGAAAAAAGACATGATTACCATGCTTTTGGCAGGCGGACAGGGCTCCCGGCTTTACGTCCTGACAAAAGAAGTAGCCAAACCCGCCGTTTCCTTTGGCGGAAAGTACAAGATCATTGACTTTCCCCTTTCCAACTGCATCAACTCCGGCATTGATACCGTCGGCGTACTGACTCAGTATCGTCCCCTGGAGCTGAACTCCTACATCGGCAACGGCCAGCCCTGGGATCTGGACCGGATGAATGGCGGCGTTTATATTCTGCCCCCCTACGCTACGGATAAAGGTAGCGAATGGTACAAGGGCACTGCCAACGCCATCTACCAGAACATCAACTTCATCGACCGCTACGATCCTGAAAACGTTCTGATCCTTTCCGGTGACCATATCTATAAAATGGACTATGCCAAGATGCTGGCCTTCCACAAGGAGACCGGCGCTGCCGCTACGATCGCTGTTCTGGATGTTTCTCTGGAAGAAGCCAGCCGCTTCGGCATCATGAACACCCAGGAAGACGGCACCATCTATGAGTTTGAAGAGAAGCCCAAACACCCCAAATCCACCAAGGCTTCCATGGGCATTTACATCTTCAACTGGAAGAAGCTCCGTCAGCATCTGATTGATGATGAAGCCAATCCTGCCTCCTCCAATGACTTCGGCAAGAACATTATTCCCGCCATGCTGGATGCTGGTGAGAAGCTGATGGCTTATCAGTTTGAAGGCTACTGGAAGGACGTTGGAACCATCGACAGCCTGTGGGAAGCCAATATGGACCTGCTGAATCCCGGCAGCAACCTTCAGCTGGATTCTCCCGATTGGAAGATCTACGCCAGAAGCGCTGCACATCCGCCTCATTTTGTAGGCGAGAATGCCGAGATCACCGAGTCGATTATTTCTGAAGGCTGCGAGATCGACGGCAAGCTCTGGTACAGCGTACTCTTCTCCAACGTAACCGTGGAGCAGGGCGCAGACCTGAACTCGGCTGTGGTCATGAGCAATACCGTCATTAAGAAGGGCGCTACTGTAAAATACGCCATCATTGCTGAGGATGCCATCATTGAAGAAGGTGCCATCGTAGGCGATGATCCCTGCAACTATGCAGATTCTTCCGAGTGGGGCATCGCCGTTGTAGGCCGCGGCGCCATTGTAAAGAAGGGACAGATTGTACGTCCCAAGGAAATGATCGAGCCGGACGCCAACCGCTGATGCGGCGTCCCTGTTGTGGGTAGACACCCCATTCGGCATTCTGCCGCAGAATATTTGTGGAGGTATCCGTCATGATTTCTAAGACAATGTGTATTCTCTTTTCGGAAAGCTATACCGCTACGCCCAATGAGCTGGCGGAAGAAAGAACTCTGGCAACCGTTCCTTTCGGTGGCCGGTATCGTCTGATTGACTTTGTTCTCTCCTCGCTGGTAGCGGCCAAGGTCAGCAACATCGGCATCCTCACCAAGGAGCATTACGGCTCCCTGATGGACCATCTGGGATCCGGTAAGGACTGGGATCTGGGCCGGAGAAATGGCGGTCTGAAGATCCTTACTCCTTTTGCCAAGGCAGAAACTGCTGCCACCAGAGACCGCAGCAAGATTGATGCGCTGCTGTCCTGCCGTACATATTTGGAGGAAAATGCCGAAGAATATGTCATTTTGGCAGATACAAACGTTGTTATGAATATTGACTTTCGTGCCATGGTGGAGTATCATGTTGAGAAGGATGCAGACATTACCCTGCTGTATCAGAACCGCAACAACCCCACATATAATGGCATGGTGGTGGACTGCGACCGCAATGGCCGCGTGATCGACGCCTTTTATAGCGCTGGTCAGACCCATGAGACTCAGAGCACGCTGCTGAAGGTGTTCATCTTCAAGAAGTCTCTGCTGCTGAGCCTGCTGGATCGTGCCTATACCTTTGGTTGGGCAGATTTTGACCGGGATTTCATCACCAAGAACATCAACAAGCTGAACATCTTCGGTTATGAGCATACCGGCTACTGCGCTGTGATCAACACCGTTGCAGATTACTACGAAGCCAGCATGGAACTGGTCAATACCCAGGTACGCCATGAGCTCTTTGAGTCGGACATTCCGATTCTGACCCGGGTTAAGAACAGCCCGCCTGCTGTATACGGCTTCAATGGCAAGGCTCGCAACAGCCTGATCGCCGACGGCTGTATCATTGACGGCGAAGTGAACAACTGCATCATTTTCCGCGATGTAGAGGTTAAGAAGGGCGCCGTGCTGAACAACTGCATCATCATCCAGGGCAGCGTGATCGGTGAAAACGCCCAGCTCAACTGTGTCATCACCGACAAGAATGTCACCGTACAGGAAGGCCATGTCCTTTCCGGTTATCCTACCTACCCCTTCGTCATTTCCAAGGGTGAGACCGTATAACAATCATCAGTCCGACCGGTGACAGCTGACAGGGCTGTCACTGGCCGGCTTTTGCCCGTTGCAGAAAACGGGGAATCTTGACAGGACAACGAAAGGATGGGTTGTTTGTGAAAATTCTTTTTGCAGCCAGTGAAGCATTGCCCTTTATCAAGGTAGGTGGACTGGGCGATGTGGCCGGTGCACTGCCCAAGGCTCTGGTACAAAAGGGCCATGATGTGCGGGTGGTTATTCCTTATTATTCCAGCATCAAGCAGTCCCTGCGGGAAAAGTGCAATTATATCAAGTACTTCTACTTCTATCTGGGCTGGCGCAACTGCTACTGCGGCATTTTTGAAGCCAAGGTAGACGATGTGACCTACTACCTCATCGACAATGAGTATTACTTCAGACGCAATGCCCCCTATGGAGAATTTGACGACGCTGAGCGGTTCGCCTTCTTCTCCAAGGCTGTGCTGGAAATTCTGCCCCAGGTAGATTTCTTCCCCGATATCATCCATGCCAACGACTGGCATACGGCTATGGTACCGGTTTATCTGGATACCCAGTTCAGATGGCGGGAAGGATATGAGTATATCAAGACCGTATTTTCCATTCATAACATCGAATTCCAGGGCAAATACGGCATGGAAATCCTGGGCTCTGTATTTGGTCTGGGCGATGACTGCGCGAAGCTTGTGGAGATGGACGGCTGCCTGAATATGATGAAGGGCGCTATTGAGTGTTCCAATGCCGTTACCACCGTTTCCCGTACCTATGCCAATGAGATTCTGGATCCTTATTTCTCCTTTGGTCTGGATCCCATTCTGGCTGCCCGCCGCTGGAAGCTGTCGGGCATTGTCAATGGAATCGATATGGATGTCTTCAATCCGGAAACGGATCCCGCAATTGCTGCCCACTATTCTGTGGATGCGCCTGAGGACAAAGTCCTCAACAAACGGGCGCTGCAGCAGGAGCTGGGCCTGCCGGTAGACGACAACATTCCCATGGTGGGCATGGTGGGCCGTCTCACCGATCAGAAGGGCCTGACCCTGTTCTATCCCATTATGGAAGAGCTGATGAAGGAAAACATCCAGATGGTGGTGCTGGGCACTGGTTATGCCGATCTGGAAAACTTTATGCGCTTCTGTGATGCTGCTTATCACGATAAATTCCGGGCACTGATTACCTTCTCCGCCTCCATGGCCCAGAAGATTTACGCTGGTTCGGATATCTTCCTGATGCCCAGTAAGTCGGAGCCCTGTGGACTGGCACAGCTGATCTCCATGCGGTATGGCACCATCCCTGTGGTACACGCAGTGGGCGGTTTGAAGGATACCGTTATTCCTTTCAATCCTATGGACGGAACCGGAAACGGTGTCAACTTCCAATCCTTCAATGCAGGCGATCTGCTGGGAGCAATCCGTCGTGCCATCGCCATCTGGTGGCAGCCTGATCAGCGCAAGGCCATTATTCACAATGGTATGGCAGGAGATTATTCCTGGAATGTTTCTGCGGATGAATATATCCGTATTTATGAGTCAATCTGATTACCGGTAACATGGATGGGGGTGCTGCGGCAGCTCCGCTACACCCCCATTTGCTGTGTATCGGGGCGGTCTTTCAGAAGCGGGCGCTTTGAGGAGACAAAACGCCGGCTCCTGAAAGGTGGTCGTTCCCTTTCAGGCAAACCCTTCGCTGTACGAACGCCAGCCATATTTCTATGTCGTGCGGCGCAGTTCGCTGGCAAATTGTGAAAGAGAGGTAATCGAAAAATGGGTTGCTCTGTCAACGAGTTAAAGAGCGAAATCATTAAAACGCTGAAAGCCGACTATGGCTATGATGTGGGCGAAGCCACGATCCGTCAGATGTATGGCGCCGTTTTGATGGTTGTGCAGCAGAAACTGCTGGACAAGAGAGGTCGGTACCTGGATCAGCTGAAGCGCAATGACAAGAAACGGATCTACTATATGTCCATGGAATTCCTGGTGGGCCGTTCTCTGAAAAACAACCTGTACAACCTGAGCATGGAAGCAGAGATGAAACAGGCTGTGGCGGAGCTGGGCTTTGACCTGGATGAAATCTTTGAAATGGAGCCGGATGCCGGTCTGGGTAACGGCGGTCTGGGCCGTCTTGCCTCCTGCTACATGGATGCTGCGACCACCATGGAATATCCCATCACCGGTTTTTCCATCCGGTATGAGTTCGGTATCTTCAAGCAGAAGATCGTCGATGGCTGGCAGATGGAGTTCCCGGACAACTGGCTGGAGATGGGCGGCTATTGGCTGGTTCCCCGTCGTGACGAAGCCAAGGAAATCCACTTTGACGGCGAAATCAAAGAGGAGTGGAGCGAAAGCGGCCTGAAGACCACTCACCTGAATTATTACTCTGTCCGTGCAGTTCCCTATGACCTGTTGATCAGCGGCAAGGATTCCGAGGCAGTCAACTGCCTGCGTCTGTGGAGCGCCGAGTCTGTGGACAGCTTCGATATGGGTACTTTTGCCCGGGGCGAGCACGTCAAGTCTATGGAGAGCGGCAACCGCGCCGAGGCTATTTCCAAGGTTCTGTATCCTGCTGATGACCATATTGAAGGCAAGAGCCTGCGGCTGAAGCAGCAGTACTTCTTTGTATCGGCTTCTCTGCAGAACATCATCCAGATTCATCTGCGGACCAATCCTTCTCTGGACAATCTGGCAGAAAAGGCCATCATCCATATCAATGATACCCATCCTGCTCTTTGTGTACCTGAGCTGATGCGTCTGCTCATGGACGATTACGGCTATGCTTGGGATAAAGCCTGGGATATCACCTGCAACACCCTGGCTTACACCAACCATACCGTTATGAGCGAGGCCCTGGAGCGCTGGGATGTGAGCCTGTTCCGGCATCATCTGCCCCGTATCTACTCTATCTGCGAGGAGATCAACCGCCGGTTCTGCTCCTATGTCTTTGAAAACTTCCCTGAAAAGCGGGGTGCCATTCCTGCTATGGCTGCCATCGGCGACAATCAGGTCCGGATGGCCAACCTCTGCATGATTGCCTGCTTCTCTGTCAATGGTGTATCCAAACTCCATTCCGACATTCTCAAGAACGACCTGTTCCGGGATTTCAATGATGTATTCCCCACCAAGCTGACCAACGTCACCAATGGTATCACCGCCAGAAGATGGCTCTGCCAGGGCAACCCGCTGCTCACTGAGATGATCACCGACCTGATCGGCAACGGCTTTGAGCGGGATCTCTCTGAGCTTCAGAAGCTCAACGCTTACGCTGATGACGCTGAGGTGCTCAAACGGCTGGGCGAAATCAAGCTGGCCAACAAACAGCGTCTGGCACAGTATATTGCCGCCCATAACGGCATTCGGGTAGACCCCAACTCCATCTTTGACGTACAGGTCAAACGTCTCCATGAGTATAAGCGTCAGCTGATGAACGCACTGCTGATCTGCCATCTGTACCTGGAGATCAAGAATAAGGGCAAGGTTATCGAGCCCAGAACCTTTATCTTCGGTGCGAAGGCTTCTCCCGGATACTATATGGCTAAGGAGATCATCCGCTTTATCTGCGCACTGGGCGACATGATCAACCGGGATGCCAGCCTGAACGGCATGCTGAAGGTCATCTTCCTGGAGAACTACCGTGTTTCTCTGGCTGAGATTATCTATCCCGCTGCTGAGATCAGCGAGCAGATTTCTCAGGCCGGCAAAGAGGCCTCCGGTACTGGCAACATGAAGATGATGCTCAACGGCGCCATCACCCTGGGTACTATGGATGGCGCCAATGTGGAGATTTACGATGTGGTAGGCCAGGATAACATCTTCATCTTTGGCATGAATACCCCTGAAGTCATCCAGTGCCGGCAGAACGGCTACAACCCCTGGAATGTGTACAGCCAGAACCCCTATGTGCGGGAAGTCATGGACTTTATCCAGCGGGGTGGTATCGACAACAAGAACTTTGATACCATCGTCAGCTATCTGCTCCACAACGACCAGTATATGTCTCTGGCTGACTTTGACAGCTATCGTCTCTGCCAGCAGACTGCCAATGATGTTTACCGGGATCAGATGAGATGGAACCGGATGTCTCTGAAGAACATTGCAGAGTCCGGTATCTTCTCCGCAGACCGCAGCATTCAGGATTATATCGACGGCATCTGGTATAAATAATGCCTCTATGACGTCAGAAAAAAGTCCCTCCTCCGACGGATTCGCCGGAGGAGGGACTTTTTGGTTTGAGAATATCAGCTTTCGGTTGTTGTTTCGGTGACCGTTACAATGAAGCCGCCTTCGTTGCTGCCTGAGATGGTATAGGGCTTGTCCTTGGGGACGGGAATCGAGATTTCTGTCTCGGTTCCCATGGGGCAGTAATAGACGGAATAGCTGGCGCTTTCGCCTGTATAGGTGTAGGGGTTCTCAACGTCGTGTTTTTTCAGTTCTTCGATATACTCTTCGTAGCAAAGACTGGACTTGGTCATCATCTCGGCATGGGCCAGTCCCAGGTAACGGAAATGCCAGGGTTCATAGATGATCTTTGTGATTTCCTGTTTATCCGATGGATACCGGATGACAAATCCGTATTTCCAGCAGTTTTCATTGATCCAGCCATAATCTCCGGAGCCGTCGTAGTAGTTCCAACTGCCATTGTCTGAATAAGCCAGGTCAATGGCGAAGCCGGTGTGATGCTCGCTGTATCCGGGCTTGGCCACTGAATCCGATTCTGATTTGCCGGTGCGGGCCAAGTCATTCTGATACAGGCCATTTTGATAGTCTACCGACCGATAGGCGCTCATAATCATGACGTTGGAAATGCCTGTGGCCTCCTTGAAGTCGGCCATCATTTCATTGAGATAGGGGATGACGTAATCCCGCAGTTCAATTTCATTGTTTTTGACAATGTAGTCGGTGGTCATTTTGGTGGAAATCGGCGTGAGGTTGGGGGGGACAACGGTGTATTCCCAGTCTGGGTTGACGAGAATCTGGTCACCGGTGCTGAGGTCCGCTTTGGTTTTGGTGACATAGTCCCATTGATCCTCTTCAGCAGGCTCGCTTACAGGTGTAGAGGAAGAACTGCTGGCAGAAGCGTCAGTGGATACCGCGATTTGGGAGGAACTTTCCGGCTGGGCAGCAGGCTTGCGGAAAAGCTGGGTGATTCCCCAGATAATCAGCGCCAGAATCAGCAGGATACCAGCCAGCAAGCCGAGGGTAATGGCGTTTTGGCGCCGGCGTTTGCGCCGCCGCCAGGCAGCATCATGACGGCTTCTTGCAGGCGGACGCCGGTGGGGAGGGGGCGTGGAGGGGGTACGAGGACGTCGATTGGGTGCAGGCATGGATGGATACTCCTTTATAAAAGATTTCCCAGCAGAAAACTGCTTTTTGTAGGGGAATAAGGAAGAACGAGCACTGGATTTTTCTATGATTTTCGACAGAAAAAATCCCAAAATATTCCACTTTGTGATTTCCAACCACCATATCTTGTGTCAAGCGCTATTTTCACATTCCACCGTTTCAACAGGCTGATTGTGGAAAACCCGGCGTGAAAAATGCCGTAACAGCGCTGATTTTTGGCGGTTTTGTAAAGTTTCTGTGAGTTTACCCTGTGGAAAAACCTTTCCACCAGGAATTTTTGTGAATAACTCGGTGGAAAGTGTGGAAAACCTGTATCATCGTGGAAAATTTTACGGATTGTAAATTTTCTGACGAAAAAAGCCGATAATCAGGGGCTTTTGAAGCTGAAAATCTGCTTGGTCAACAGATGGTTTTTCAAATGGCACAGGGGAAAACTGCGGTAAAACAGGTTGGAGAAACTGTCAGAAGATCGTTCCGCCTCTTGAAAAAGAAGACTAAATGTAGTATAGTAAAAAGTACGAGTCTGGTTTATCCTGTCAGAGCTGTTTTGAGTGTCACGTTCTGTGGCCTTTTTCTTTATTATACGACAAAGCCAGGCAGGAATAATGACGAATTTGTAAACGAACGCATTTTGAGGATTTGACTATGGAGTTTTTTAAACGTACCTGGGCTGAGATTGATCTAGATGCCCTGCAACATAACTTTCAGGCGATAGCGTCCCGGTTGCCGGAAAAGACCCGGATGATGGCGGTGGTCAAGGCTGATGCCTATGGACACTGTGACCGCTTTGTAGCAGGAGAATTGCAGCGCCTGGGCGTACATTGGTTTGGCGTATCCAACCTGGAAGAGGCGCTCTCCCTGCGGAGATGCGGCATAGAGGGAGATATTCTGATTCTGGGGCTGACACCACCAGAGAAAGCCGGGGTTCTTGCGGCTCATCGCATTACCCAGACCGTTTATTCCAGTGACTATGCAGAGTCTCTCAGCAAAGAGGCGGTACGGCGGCAGGTAACGGTCTGCTGCCATCTGAAGCTGGACAGCGGCATGCGCCGGATTGGATTTCTCATTGGGGAGGGTCAGGATCCTTCTGACGAGATTCTGGCAGTGGCTGCGCTGCCGGGGCTTTCTTTTACCGGTATTTTCAGCCATTTCTCCTCGGCGGATGATACGACACCGGAGGGGCAGCAGTTTACTGCGCTTCAGATGCGGCGGTGCGATGAATTGATTGCAGCGCTGGCAGAGAAGGGATTGACCTTTCCGCTGCGGCATCTCCAGAACTCCGCAGGAATTCTCAATCTGGACCGGCAAGACGAGCTGGCACGGGCGGGACTTATTCTCTATGGCCTGCCGGTAGGAACGCTGCCGGGCCGGGAGCTGTCCTTAAAACCGGTGATGTCTATCCGGTCCACCATTTCCATGGTAAAGACGGTGGAACCGGGAGAACCGGTGGGATATTCCCGTACCTATACGACTCAGGAGCCTACCCGGATTGCCACGGTACCCATTGGCTATGCTGACGGCTATCTGCGGCTGCTGTCCAATCGGGCTTCCATGCTGGTACGGGGCTGCCGGGCGCCGATTGTGGGCAACATCTGCATGGATCAGCTGATGCTGGATGTCAGCCACATTCCCGAAGCGAAGGCAGGAGACCTGGTGACGGTGGTAGGCCGGGATGGTCAGGAGGAAATCACCTTTGATGAGCTGGCAGTCTTGGCCGGCACCATCAGCTATGAGCTGGTCTGCCTGGTAGGCAAGCGGGTCCCCCGTGTTTGCCGGCGGGGCGGTAAGGTCGTGCAGGTGTTTGATTATCTGGATTATCAGGAAAACAGCTTGGAATGAGAAATGCGCTTCCCTGCAGGGAAGCGCATTCTTTTATTGATACCGGTTGTCAAAGACTCGTTTGGATTTCTTTTCCGAGCGGGGCAGCTCGCCCAACTCCAGTACCTCGCAGTCAATCTTGATGCCGATTTTTGCCTTAAAGGTGGAGATGACGGCAGCAGATACCGCTTCTTTGCTGGCGCCTCTTACGGATTCTACCCGCAGGGTCATTCTGTCCCGTCCGCTGACATGCTCCAGAATGATCTGATACTCACTGGACAGACCGGGCACCAGCTTCAGGGTGTCCTCGATCTGACCAGGGTAGATGTTGACGCCTTTTACCTTAATCATATCGTCGGTACGGCCCAGAATCCGGTCGATCCGGGGATATTCGCAGCCGCAGCTACACTTACCGGGGATGATGCGGGTCAGGTCATGGGTGCGGTAACGCACCAGGGGAGCGGCCTCTTTACAAAGGGTGGTGATGACCAGTTCACCGATCTGACCGTCCGGCAGGTTCTGTCCGGTCACCGGATCGATGACCTCCAGATAGAGGTAATCACTCCAGTAGTGCATGCCGTTGTGAGCAGGGCAATCCACCGCAATACCAGGGCCATAAACTTCGGTCAGTCCGTAGATGTCAAACAGTTCAATGTTCAGTTCGGTGGCAATTCGCTTGCGCATCAGGTCGCCCCACCGCTCCGAACCGATGATACCCTTTCGGAGAGAAATCTGGTCGCCCAGTTTCCGTTTTTTGACTTCCTCCGCCAGCAGCAGGGCGTAGGAGGAGGTGGCACAGAGAACGGTGGAATGAAGGTCCACCATCAGCTGAAGCTGTTTGTCGGTGTTGCCGGGGCCCACCGGCACTGCCATGGCGCCCAGCTTCTCACAGCCGGCCTGGAAGCCAATGCCAGCCGTCCACAGGCCATAACCGGGGGTAATCTGAATCCGGTCCTTGCGGGTGATGCCAGCTGTCGCGTAGCAACGGGCAAACATGGTGGCCCAGTCGTCTACATCTTTGGCAGTATAAGGGATGATAATGGCTTTGCCGGTGGTGCCAGAGGAGGAGTGAACGCGCACCACCTCTTCATCGGGTACCGCCTGAAGGCCCAGGGGGTAAGCCCGGCGCAGGTCATATTTGTCACTAAAGGGAAGCCGCTGGAAATCTTCCATGGACTGGATATCGTCCACCGAGATCTGATGGTCGGCAAAAAGCTGCCGGTAGAAGGGACTGTTGGTTGCGGCGTAATTCAATGCTTTTTTCAGCTGTTCGAAGGTATTGCAGACTGCCATGATACATTCTCCTTTTTGTAATGCTGTGAAACGATGGCAGAGCTCGTCGGTGCAGGGGTGGAAAAACAAAAAGGATCCGTCCTTTTTTAAGGACAGATCCTGAATATCTGCGGTACCACCTTAATTGGCTCCAAAAGGAACCCACTCAAACGAAAATGCCAACACATTTTCTGCCGGTAACGCCGGTCTGCGTCTTGGATACTGAGCCTTTCGGCTGTTCCCCTTGCCCTCCGTGGTCCATTTGCCAGGCCGCATTTCCGTGAAGCTCTCAGCAAATGCTTCACTCTCTGGATGGCGCGCTGCCATGTTTTATCTCCACATCAACGGTTTACATCATTATACGCACATCTGGATGAATTGTCAATGGGAGAAGGGAGGGTTTCCGTTGATTTCGGAAAAACATCCAGTTAAAAACGAGTAATTTCTGTTAAAATGCCCACGAGAAGGCGGTTTATTCTTCGTTCCAGTAGGATTCTGCAGTGATGGGAGTCAGCTTAGGGGTGCGCTGCATACAGACCACCACATCTTTGGGATCGGGGAAGGCGTCAATAGCACCCGGTTTGGTGGTAACCAGGCCGCCCAGTGCGTTGGCAAAGTCCAGCATAATGGTGATTTCCACGCTGGTGAGATCAAAGATGGATTTGTTGAGCTTTAAAAGGTTGAAGATGATGCCCGCCATGAAGGCGTCGCCGGCGCCAGTGGTGTCCACCGTAGGCAGGGCATAGGAGTAGGAGGCGTAGTGGTCCTCATTGACGTAGGCATAGCAGCCATTTTCCGAGCGGGTAATGAGAATCATCTGGATGCCATAGGTCTGATACAGCCAGTCGCTGATTTCCCGCTCGCCCTGTCCGGGTAGCAGGAACTCCATGTCCGCCTGGGTCAGTTTCAGCACATCCACCAGAGGCAGGCACTGGAGAATAATGGTTCTGGCCTCCTCGGGGGACTGCCAGAGATTCAGCCGCAGGTTGGGGTCAAAGGTGATCAGGGCACCACACTCTCTCGCCATGGCAGCGGCATTGAGTACAGTGGAACGGGCAGGCTCACAGGTGAGGGAAACCGAACTGAAATGAAAGACCTTCAGGTCATTGAAAATCTCCGGATCAATGTCCTGCTCCAGCAGATTCTGGTCAGCGGTCATCTTGTTGCGGTAAAAGGTGAACTGTTTGCCTTCTTCTCCCTGCTGAATAAAGGCGAGAGGAGTTTGATACTGGTCAGACAGGATCAGGTGGCTTACATCTACGCCGGAGCGCAACAGCGCCGCCCGACAGCTTTTTCCAAAGGGATCGTTGCCCACCTTGCCGATAAACGCTGAACGGACGCCCAGCCGTGCCATGGCGCAGGCCATGTTGGCCGGACTGCCGCCGGGATTCTGCTGATAGACCGTTCCCTCTGTTTCAGATGAAACCGGGATGAAGTCGATCAGCGTTTCGCCGATGCTCAGGAAATCATACATAGCGTTTCCACCTTTCTCAATTGTTACACAACATCTGCCGGCGGCTGAAGACCATAGCTTTTATAAAAAGCATCTCGGTCTGCCTTGGAGCGGCAGACCACCGCCTCCATCAGCTGTCCGGTTTTCGGGTGGAGAAATCCGATAATGGTTTCTCCTGTGCAGATACTGGACTGCTGGCGGATGTTTTCAGGGCTGCATCCGTCGGGAATAGGACGGACCTTTTTGGTAAAAAGCTTCACAGGGCAGCACCTTCTTCAGATTCAGACCTTTTCCAGTCTGGCAAAATTGGCCATGATTTTTTTGGTACCCACTTTGTCAAAGGCAGCTTCAATGAGCTGGTCGGCTCCCATGGGGGTGATGGAAAGGACAGTACCTTCTCCGAACACCTTGTGCTTTACCCGGTCTCCCACTGCAAAGGTTGCTGAGGAAGGTGCGGCCTTGGGACGGCTGCCCACCACAGCGGTGGCTTTGGGCAGGGGCGGTGCCGGACGCCGGACGGCAGCGGCATTGACACGGGGACGGGTGTCGTCGTGGAGCTCCAGTTTTTCCGGCGGGATCTCGTTGACAAACCGGGAGAGACGGTTGCGGTTGGTAGAACCGAAAACCATTCGCTCGGCCGCATGGGAGAGGTACAGCCGCCGCTTGGCCCGGGTAATACCCACATAGCAGAGACGGCGCTCTTCCTCCAGCTCCACCGGATCATAAATGCAGCGCACCGAGGGGAAGATGCCGTCTTCCAGGCCGGGCAGGAAAACCACCGGGAATTCCAGTCCCTTGGAGGAGTGCATCGTCATCATCAGGACGCAGTCCTCTTCCTCATTCATGTCGTCCAGATCGGTATACAGGGCAATTTCCTCCAGGAAACCATCCAGTGTCCCCTCGGGGTTCTGCTGTTCATATTTGACCATGGTGGACTTCAACTCACCCAGGTTCTCCATCCGGGTTTTGCCCTCGTCGCCCATGGCTTTGAGCATGGCATTGTAGCCGGTTTCCTCCATGACCTCATCCAGTAGGACATCCAGTCCGGCTTCCAGGGCTGTTTCTCCAAAGTGCTGGATCATGGCGGTGAATTTCATCAGGGGCAGCGCTTTTTTTGAAAGGGCGGCATAGTTGTCGGCATGAGCCATGACCTCAAAGGCAGGGATGCCGGTCTGTGCAGAAATCTGCATGACCTGCTGTACCGTCGCTTCGCCGATGCCCCGTTTGGGTTCGTTGATGACCCGGCTGAGGCGGACGGTGTCGCTGGGGTTGACGATCAGGCTCAGGTAGGCCACCAGATCCTTGACTTCCTTGCGTTCGAAGAACTTGGTGCCGCCGAAGAGCCGGTAGGGAATACCGGATTTGATAAAATGCTGCTCAATGACACCGGATTGGGCGTTCATCCGATAGAGCACGGCATGGTCGCTGTATTTCATTCCCGCAGCCACGTTTTCCTCAATGGTATGGGCAATGAAGGCAGCCTCGGCCCGCTCGTCCTGTACCTTCTGAAGCCGGATGGGATCGCCTGCGCCATTTTCTGTCCAGAGGTTTTTGCCTTTTCGGCCCTCGTTATGGCGGATGACCTCATTGGCAGCGTCCAGAATGGTCTGGGTGGAACGGTAGTTCTGTTCCAGCCGGATGACGGTGGTACCAGGGAACTGCTCCTCAAAGGAAAGGATGTTTTCAATGGTGGCGCCCCGGAATTTGTAGATACTCTGGTCGTCGTCACCTACGACGCAGAGATTCTGGTGCTGGCTGGCCAGCAGACTCACCAGCCGGTACTGGGCGTGGTTGGTGTCCTGGTATTCGTCCACCATCATATACCGCCAGCGGTTCTGATAGTAGGCCAGTACATCAGGATTTTCCTCAAACAGCTGCACTGTTTTGCAGATAATGTCGTCAAAGTCCAGGGCATTGGCCCGCTGAAGCCGGTCCTGGTATCCCCGGTAGACCTTGGCAATTTGCTGCTTGCGGAAATCATTGCCGCAGAGAGATTCATACTGACCGGGGGTGGTCATGCTGTCCTTGGCCCGACTGATCTCAGAGAGGATGGCCCGGGGTTTGAACATCTTGTCGTCGATTTTCAGCTCGTTCATGGCATCCTTGATGACCCGGACCGAGTCATCGGTGTCATAGATGGCAAAGGAGCGGGTATAACCCAGCCGCTCAATATCCCGCCGCAGGATGCGGACACAGCAGGAGTGGAAGGTGGAAGCCGCAATGTCCTGGGCTTCCTCTCCCAGCATCAGTTCCAGCCGGTCCTTCAGCTCTCTGGCTGCCTTGTTGGTGAAGGTGATGGCTAGGATGTTCCAGGGGCGGATGGGGTAGCTGCCGAAGGCCTCCGCCAGCTGGCTGTCCTCCAGTGGTACGCCGTCCAGATAGTCCTGAAGCAGGGTCACCGACTGTTCCAGCTGGTCCGGCAGCCGGACGCCAAAGACATCGCCGAACTTGACCATACCGGCAATCCGGTTGATGACCACCGTGGTCTTGCCGCTGCCCGCACCGGCCAGGATGAGCAGGGGGCCGTTTACCTGAAAGACGGCCTCCTGCTGACTGGGATTCATATGGGAAAAGCGTTTTTTCATGGCCTGCTCCCGCAGGTTGAGAAAAAGACGTTGGATATCTGCCATAAAGCTATTGAATCTCCTTTTATGAATTGAAGATAACCGGTAAAATACAGGTATACTTTCTATCATTATACTATATTGACGGTGGGATTTCAACGGCCAGCGCAAAAAAGAGAGGACAAAACCCCGGAAAAGCTGTCCCTTCCAGCAAAACAACTGTGCACAATGTATGCTTTTGAAACCGGCTCTTTTCGTTCCTGCACAGATTCCACAAACCCTCGCCCGGAAAGGGCGAAGTTGGGACAATGCCCCTTGACCGGCGGCAGGATAGCGTATATAATAACCGTATATGCCTTTTGGCGGAAAATAAGGACGGCTCAGGCCCCGAGCCGTGAAAAGCAATTGGAGGTACTGCTGCATGTTAACCAATGACCAGAAGACCATGGAACAGATTGTAACCCTTTGCAAAGGCAGAGGCTTTGTATACCCCGGCAGTGAGATTTATGGCGGCCTTTCCAACTCCTGGGACTTTGGCCCCTTGGGTGTGGAGTTCAAAAACAACGTGAAGAAAGCCTGGTGGAAGAAGTTCGTCCAGGAATCTCCCTACAATGTGGGCCTGGATTCTGCCATCATCATGAATCCCCAGACCTGGGTGACCTCTGGTCATGTGGGCGGATTCTCTGACCCGCTGGTGGACTGCCGCGCCTGCAAGTCCCGTCATCGTGCAGACAAGCTGATTGAGGACTCCCTCACCGAGGGCAGCGATGTCAATGTAGAAGCGATGGACTTTGACGCCATGGACAGCTACATCGCCAGCCATGAAGATGTTGTCTGCCCCATCTGCGGCAAGCATGACTTCACTCCTATCCGCAAATTCAACCTGATGTTCAAGACCTTCATCGGTGTTACCGAGGACAGCAAGAGCGAATGCTACCTCCGTCCTGAGACTGCGCAGGGCATCTTTGTCAACTTCGCCAATGTACAGCGTACCACCCGGAAGAAGCTGCCCTTCGGCGTCTGCCAGATTGGTAAATCCTTCCGCAATGAGATTACGCCCGGCAACTTCATCTTCCGGATCCGGGAATTTGAGCAGATGGAGTGTGAGTTCTTCTGCAAGCCCGGCACTGATCTGGAGTGGTTCTACTACTGGAAAGACTACTGCAAGAACTGGCTGCTCTCTCTGGGCATCCGGGAAGAGAACATGCGGCTGAGAGATCACGAGCAGGAGGAGTTGGCCTTCTACTCCAAGGCTACCACCGATATTGAGTACCGGTTCCCCTTTGGCTGGGGCGAGCTGTGGGGCGTTGCTGACCGCACCGACTACGACCTGGGCCGTCATCAGGAAGCCAGCGGCAAGAGCCTGGATTACTTTGACCAGGAGGCCGGCGAGCGGTATATTCCCTATGTTATTGAGCCTTCTCTGGGTGCAGACCGGGTGGCCCTGGCATTCCTGTGTGAAGCCTATGACGAGGAGATCCTGGTGGATGAGAAGGGCAAAGAGGATAAGCGTGTCGTGATGCATCTGCATCCTGCGCTGGCCCCCTTCAAGGCTGCCATTCTTCCCCTGTCCAAGAAGCTCTCTCCCAAGGCACAGGAAATCTATGCCCTGCTGGCAGATAAGTTCATGGTGGACTTTGACGAGGCTGGCTCCATCGGCAAGCGGTACCGCCGCCAGGATGAGATCGGCACCCCGCTCTGCATTACCGTGGACTTTGAGACCGTGGGCGACCCTGAAAAGGGTATTGCTGCTGACAACTGTGTCACCGTTCGTGACCGGGATACCATGGAACAGGTCCGGCTGCCCATCGATCAGCTGGTGGCCTACGTGGAAGAAAAGGTTCACTTCTAATGAAAGTATGAAAAATGGCGCTGTCATCGCTTGAGATGACAGCGCCATTTTTATTTCAGCGGTTTGATAAAGCAGATGATGCGTCCCGCTTCGGCAAAGCCGCAGCGGAGATGAAAGGCCAGACTGTCGGTGTTATCCAGCTCGCAGTCGCTGGCAAATTCTCGGCAGCCTCTGGAAGCTGCCCATTCTTCGCAGGCTGCGGTCAGCTGGCGGGCAATTCCCTGATGCCGGAAATTCGGATGGACGAAGATTCCTTCCAGATATCCCACCGGACTGGTGGTGCTTCCTTCCACATAGTCCTGCCGCAGCTGGCATTGAGCAAAACCCACCGGTTCTGGCGCCATGGCCAGGAAAACTGCTGCATCCGGCTGAGCCAGCAGGCTTTTCAGCTCGGCTTCCAGCTCTGTGGCCAGGTGGGAAGGCCAGAGCTGTGCAGCCAGTCTGGCGGCTGTGGGGGCATCTGTCACCGAGGCCTGTTGGATGTGGTACATGGCAGCTCCTCCTTGTCCTGATTACGATCAATCATCTGCTGAATGGTAGTTTCCGGGTATCCCAGCAGTTTTCCCAGTTGAAGGGCAAGCTCCCGCCGGTTTTCTCCTTGGTAACGTCCCCGTTCCAGCAGCTGCCGCTTCCGTTCTTTCAGGTGCTCGTAAGCAGAAAGCGTGTCTGGATTCCGGTAAAAAATCAGCAGAAACTGATTTCGGCAGACTGAGAGAGGGAACAGATCGGTAATCAGCAGGTCATCTTCGGGATAAAAGCGGGTGCCATAGTGGCTGCAAATGGTCTCGGCAAAAGGAATCAGGGCATCCCGCTGCCAACGGGTGATGCAGGGATGGCTGAAGGCCATCTCCCTGACCCCACTGCTGATGAGCTCATTGAAGGCATCAATCACACCGCAGTGATAGGAATATCGATCCATATGCTCCCTCCCGGACAGATAGGGTTATACCAGACTATGGCCAGTCCATTCAGCAGCCGGCTGCAGTTGGAGCAGAGCGGCAATGGTGGGGGCAATGTCCTTGATGCTGGCCTTTTCCAGCTGGCGGCCCTTTTCAAAGGCGGTGCCGTGGCAGATCAGGGGAATCATCATGTCTTCCGGCATTTCGGTGCCGTGGGACTGACCATGTCCGCCATGGTCTGCGGTGACAATCAGCTGGTACTCTTCAGGAAGAGCGTCTCTCAGCAGGCGGATGCACTCCGATGCATGGGAAACGGTCTGCATGTACTCCTTGCCCATCCAGCCGTAGTGATGACCGATTTCGTCAACGGCTCCCAGATAAACAAAGACAAAATCAGGGGATTCCTTCTGAATGTAACGGATGGCATCCACTGTCATTTCCACTTCATTCTGCCACTCGGTTTTCATGTCGGTGTTCTGCCGGTGGAAGTGGGCATAATGCAGGGTACCGGGACGGCAAAGGTCCCGCAGCTCCTGCCAGTTGTAGAACATCGCACATTTCATACCGGCACGGTTGGCTATTTCACAGATGCCATCGATGGGGCGCACCTGAGGCATCCAGAAATTGGTGGTAATGCCATGGCGATCCGGATCGACGCTGAGAAACAGGGAGGTGTGACAGGGGAGGGTGACCGAGGGATATACGGTATCAGCTGAGAAGGTATAGGTGCTTTCTGTCCGGAGATCCCGCAGAAAGCTGCTTTCGCACTGCATAACGGCATCTGGCCGCATACCATCTACCAAAACCAGCAAAACCTTGTTTTTCATAAAAAACGCTCCTTGTACATGGAATTTTTATGTACCTTCACTCTATCACAGATTGGGAGCGGTTGCAAGAGAAAACCAAAATATTTTGATAAAATTCAAATCTTCAGGCGTTGAAAAGAGGCAGCCAGCTGCTCAGCCTGTTCCAGTGTCACCCGCCATCCGTACTTTTTCAGATCCACCCGGCCATCCGTCACCACAATGCCTTCCTGTTCAAGCAACAGTTGCTGGTGGCCGTCAAAAGCAGCGTTTCCGGAGAGAAAGCCCTGATGGTTGACAACCCGGTGAGCTGGCGGCGGGTTGTCCTGCCACCAGGCCAATCCCTTTCCCAGTGCATAACCTACCTGACGGGCGCGCCGGGGCATACCACAGAGCAGGGCAATCTGTCCGTAGGTTGTTACCCTGCCGGTTGGAATCTGGCTGACAACCAGCGCCACCCGTTGGTAAAAATTCACCATGGTCAGGAGGCGTTCATGGTTGCAGGGTCATAAACAGGTTTTTTATCCTTCCATTCCGGATAGGCGGATGAAATGATATTGTGGATGAAATCCAGGCAGCTTTCCAGCGTTTGCTGGTTCTTTTCATTGTCTTTGGCGGAGTTCCCCAGATACCGCAGACAAAGGTAGAAGTCCTGATTTTCAAAGCGATCCAGCTTCCATTCCTTGCCCAGGGCAAGGTCATCGATCCGCAGTTTATCTCCATCCGCAATTTCCAGTCCAGGGTAGAGCTTGGAAAAATCGATGAACATGGATTCTCCTTCTGACATTTCCAGGACTGCATCATAACCGGTATCATCCAGCATATAAAGGAGGTCTGTGCCTGCTGCCATAACTGCAATAAACTTCTGGTAATTAGCAAAAGCCATCTGCGGATCAGAAGATTCACCCAGCGAAGTTTCACTGAAACTGAAGATGATCTCACCATCCTCATTATAGTCGGCCATATAGGGATAGGCGTCTTCTTCCATCTCCGGGTTGATGGAGGAGAGAGCTGTTTCTGTGGCAATATTGAGGGTGATGTCTGGCTTGGGGGCAAAAAATACATCATGTACGATCCAGACAGCGGCAACAGCACCGATCAGACAGCCCCAGGTCAATCCTTTGTAGTGATACCAGTAGTTGTCCCATTTCTGCTTCAGGGTTTTGGGAACAATTTTTTCTTCCTCCGGCGGAAAATCCGGGGTCATTTCCCGATGCTCAGCAGCGGCCTGCCGCATTTTCTTCAGTTCAATCAGATCGTGCAGCTGTTGTTGTTGGGGGTCAACAGCCTGCTTTTTCTTCTTTGCCATAGGAAATCCTCCGTCGTGTCCGCAAAAGTTCATTTCTTTGCGGCTTTTTTCTGAATAAATTTGGTTTGATGCTGAAATGGCGCAATATCAACAAACCTCCCGCCATCAGACCTGATGGCAGGAGGTTGCAGTATTAGTTCAAAGATTTCATCGTGGGGAAGAGCAGCACATCCCGGATAGCAGGGCTGTTGGTCAGCAGCATCACCAGACGGTCGATGCCGTAACCAATACCACCTGTGGGCGGCATACCGATCTCCAGTGCATTGAGGAAATCTTCATC
>CALXFL010000006.1 GCA_944387515.1 uncultured Clostridia bacterium | reverse complement strand
CCACCAGTTTCCGTTGCTTTCGGACCAGTTATATCCCTCCTGCTCCACCTGGTAGGAAATCTGAATCCCTGCCCAGTTCATGGTTTCATTTTCGGTGCCGAAAGCTGCAATTTCCTGAAGGTGTCTGTCTATTTCCAGAAAACGTGCCTCCCGGCTGGCCCCTGCCCAGGCCAGGGCACCCAGCTGCATCTGATTGCTGCATCCGGCAAGATCATCCCGGGAATCCAGTGTCATCTCTGCCCGGATCAGTTTCCCATTCTCTTCGGTCAGAGTCCAGCTGGGGGAAGCAAAAACGTCAATGACGTAGGTGCCTGGCGCCTCCCACCAGCTTCCATCTGAGTTCATGACGAGGCTGAATCCCTGCCGGCGGGCAATGTCGTTAAAGTTCTCTGCAAATTCTGCCGCCGAAAGGGTTCCCCGATTGGGGGGTAGCTGGGAGAAGACGGCAATCCAGGTCAGCACCGCCAGGGGAACCAGCTGTCCCGCCGCCCAGCGGAGTCCCAGCCGCCAGCCGCCGGAGCGATATGTGAGCTCGCTGTCGGTTTCCCAAGCCAGCGTCTCCCCGGCAGAGGCGTCCCGCCAGCTCTTGAAGTACCTGACCAGGATGTAAATGGGAATATGCCATCCGGAGCCCCGGCTGAGCTTGGTCCGGGTACGCTCCTTTGCGGCCTGCCAGGACAGCCGCCCGCCGTCTTCGTTGGTCACTTCGATGCCCATGACCCATTTGCCGGGTGTCCTGCCCCAGAAATGGAGAAATACCGGTTCCAGCAGCAATGTTGCACCGATAAGCCACAGAATTTGAATGACGGTATAAAAACCGCCTATATTCAGCCGGAACACCAGTGTCCACACCGCCAACAGCGGCAGTTCATAAAGCAGTTCATCCAGTAGCACAGCCAGAAACCGCCGCCAGGGATGAATCTCCCGGGGCAGAACGTCCCGTTGGAGAACACCGAAGGACAGACCGCTGACCCGGGCGGCAGGAGAACCGGCGGGCTGTTCCAACTGAGCCAGATAGGTTTCTGCTGGTAACTGGATATAGGAGTGGTGTCCTGCCAGCATGGTGCGGCAGACCTCCGAAGCCCGGGCCAGCCGTTCCTGCTCCTGCTGGATGGCGGCTAGCCGTTCCTCCAGCACCTGCTGAAGAACAGCCTCACCGGTTCCCAGCTGGCGAATCTGGGGAATGGGGATTCCCAGAGCCCGGAGCAGCTTGATGCGCAGCAGCAGCTCTACCTCCTGCTGGGTGTAGACCCGATAGCCGTTCTCCATTCGAACCGGACTGAGTAGTCCCTCTCGCTCATAGAAACGGATATTGGCCCGGGTGAGTCCGGTTTTTTCCTCTACTTCCCGAATATGCATACCTTCACATCCCTTCTGTCTCCATCATAAGCTGTCAACCCGGTTCACAGTCAAGGGGTTTTTATAAAAAAGGCAGCAGGAACAGAAGATCCTGCTGCCTTTTGAAAAATATCATTCTACCGAGACGATATAGTAGTAAACCGGCTGCCCGCCGTTGATGAGATTGATTTCAATGTTGTCGTTGATCTTGGCCCGCAGCAGTTCATAGGCGGCGGCTGCCTGCTCCTCCGAAACATCGGCGCCGTAAATCACTGTCACAAAGCTGGCATCCTTCTTCACCATGGAGCGGGTGAGCTTCAGCAGAGCCTTCTGAAGGTCCTTTTCCACAAAGGCCAGTTTGCCGTTGTCCATGGCCAGGATCTCACCGGCCCGGATGTTGTGGCCGTCAAAATCGCTGTCCCGGGCGGCAAAGGTGATCTGACCGGTCTGGACGGTGTCCAGTGCCCGGGTCATGGCCATCCGGTTTTCCGAGAAGTCCTGTTCGGGATCAAAGGCCAGCATGGCGGAGATGCCCTGGGGAATGGTGCGGCTGGGCAGGACGCAGACCCGCCGGTCCGCCAGACGGACAGCCTGCTCGGCTGCCATGATGATGTTCTTGTTGTTGGGCAGTACGAAAACAGTCTCAGCCGGGGTGGCGTGGATGGCCTTGAGAATGTCATCGGTGCTGGGATTCATGGTCTGTCCACCGGTGACCACCTGGGTGACACCCAGGTCCTCAAAAAGGCTCTGTACACCGGCGCCTGCTGCCACGGCTACAAAGCCGTAGGGTGTTTCAGGGTCCACCGGCTGGTAGGTGTCGTCCTGCTCCTCCTGTTCGGCCTGGAGAACCTGAGCAGAATGCTGCTCCTTCATGTTCTCAATCTTCATGGAGGTGAGCATGCCCAGCTTCAGACCCTCCTCAATGGCAAGACCGGGATGGTTGGAGTGTACATGTACCTTGACAATTTCCTCGTCATCCACGACGACGACACAGTCGCCGATGGATTCCAGGAAAGCCCGGAGCTTCAGCGGATCTCCGGCATCCTTTTTCTTCATGACAATGAATTCGGTGCAGTAGGCAAACTGGATATCTCCCTCTGCCTCTGCCACGGCAGTCCGTTTGACCGCCTTTTTGGGTGCTGATGCTTCGCTGCGCACCACAGTGCCGCCCCGGAAGACATCCAGCATGGCGCTGAAGATGACCACAAAGCCCTTGCCGCCTGCGTCCACCACACCGGCCTTTTTCAGTACCGGCAGCATTTCAGGGGTACGCTCCAGGGTTTCCTCCGCCTGAGCGACAATGGCAGAGAAGACCTCCAACGGGTCGTTGGTGGTGAGTGCGGTTTCCCGGCCTTTTTCCGCTGCTTCTCTGGCGACGGTGAGGATGGTACCCTCAGTGGGCTTCATGACAGCCTTGTAGGCAGCCTCAACACCCTGGGTCAGCGCATCAGCCAGGGCCACGCCATCTGCTTCCTCCTTGCCCTTGAGACCGGAGGAGAATCCCCGGAACAGCAGCGAGAGAATAACGCCAGAATTTCCTCTGGCGCCCCTCAGCAGAGCAGAGGCGGTAGTCTTGGCGGTTTCTCCCACAGTGGGATCGGAGAGCAATTCCAGCTCCCGCACAGCGGCGCCGATGGTCATGGACATATTGGTGCCGGTATCGCCGTCGGGTACCGGAAAGACGTTCAGTTCATCCACCTTCTGTTTCTGGTTGGCAATGGTATTGGCAGCGGAGATGATGGCATCCCGCAAAAGATTTCCGCTAATCAATTTGTCAGCACTCCTTTTATGGCCCGGATGCTGGCAACAGCATCCAGCAGCCGTATCGATATGGGACTCAGCTGTTTTTCAGGCCATCCACAAAGACATTGACCGCTGCCACATGGATACCGGTCACATCCTCTACTGTGTAACTGACCTTATGAATGATGCTGTTTACGATGGCCTGGATATTGGTACCATAGGTCACCTCAATATGCAGGTCAATCACCAGTCCATTCCCGCTGGTCCGGACTGCAACCCCCCGGAAGTCATCCGGTCGGGACAGCAAAGCGCTCAGTCCCCTGGGAGGATTGGGATCCACCATGCCGGCCACACCAAAGCAATTGGATGCAGTCGCCCCCACGAGGGTGGTGAAAAAAGCCCTGGAAACTTCAATGGTGCCCAGATGATTTTCAATCTTGACCATGACAACTCCTCTTTTCTTTACAAAATATATCTGATATCAGTTTAATAAACTTCCTGGCTTTTGTCAAGGAAATCCCGAAAGGCGTCCAATTTTTTCCGGCATATTTCCGGGCGGAGCTGCATAGAGATACCTTGAAAGCCGCCCGATCCAAACCGCCTGAGGCGGCTCTGTCGTTGAAAGGAATGATGACTGTGAGAACCAGACTCCCAAGCCGTCCGGCTGCTATTCCGCCGGCGGAACGATCTGCCAGGATAAAACCGGAACTGCCCCGGATCCGGGTGCTGCCCGGCCTGCTTTTTACCGCCGTCCTCACCGCCGGCCTGGGACTGGCCTCGGTCATGCCGGGCATTGAACAGGGCGTGCTGCTCTCTGCCGGTATGGTAGCGGGAGCGGATCTATCGCCTACTCAGACCGCTTCTGTGCCGGAGACGTCAGTTCCTTCCTCTCTCCCTGTTGAAAGTATGCCCACCGAAGCCGCAGAGGATGCTTCCCTTCCTTCAGAATCTTCAGTGGAGTCTGTCTCGGAAGAGGTATCCAGTGAGCCGGAACCGGAGGAATCCTCCACAGAGGAAATTTCCCAGCCGGAACCTCAGCCGGAGCCGGAAATACCGGAAGAAAACAAGGCTGCGTTGGTCCACAAGACCTATACCGCCGCCCCGTCTGATATCTATCTGCCGCTGGAGGCAGGCTTTATCAAGAACTGCACCACCCATACTTCAGATGAAATCCTTGCACAGGCAGAGACACCGCCTTATTTCACCATTGATGAGGGCGATGAGCCACAGGTACTCATCATGCACACCCACACCACCGAATGTTACCTTCCCTTCACTGGGGACTACTATGATACGACCCTGCCCACCCGTACCACCGATAACAGCCAGAATATGGCAGCAGTGGGGGAGGTCATCGCCCAGCAGCTGGAGGAGGCTGGCATCGGGGTGATTCACGATGTCACCCAGCACGATTATCCCGCCTACAACGGCTCCTATGACCGTTCTGCCGTGACGGTACAGAACTATCTGGATCAATACCCTTCCATCAAGGTGGTGCTGGATATCCACCGGGACGCCATCATTTCGGGCGATACGGTCACCGCACCGGTGGCCACCTGTGATGGAGAAACGGCAGCGCAGGTCATGATTATCAGTGGCTGCGACAGCGGCAATATGAACTATCCCAACTACATGCAAAACCTCAGCTTTGGCGCTGCCTTACAGGTTCAGATGGAAAAGGACCATCCCGGGTTTACCCGGCCGCTGCTGTTTGACTACCGGAAATACAACCAGCACCTGACCAATGGCTCCATTCTTATAGAAGTGGGCAGCCATGGCAATACCCTGGAACAGGCGCTCCGCGCCGGTGAATGGATCGGAGATTCCCTGGGCATACTGCTGAACAGTCTGCGGAGCTAGAAGCGCTCCTTCTGGCTCGCAGCTGGAAGGGAAGTCGCTGTATGTTCCGAAAAATGTTGGAAAGAATCCGCCCATTTCTGATTGCCTTTATGCTGACGATGCTCTGTTTTGCCACAGCGGCGGGGCTGCTGCTGGTGGATTACCGCTGCCGGATCCGTACTCATCCTGCCGTGGGGACAACGGCCTCCCTGACGGTCAGCCGTCAGACCCGAGTCCTCACCTTTCAGTGGTTTGATACCAAAATGGAGCTGTCCTTTGGCACAGATCCCCAATGGAAAAGGCTGTTGGAAGCCTTTCCGGCTCTGATTCCCCGGCCATTGCGGCTGCTTTCGCTGCTGCATCCGGCGGAGGAGCCGACGGATATGGTATTTTCCACCCATTACCGCTGAAAATCCCGCACATCCCGGGAAGGGGTGTGCGGGATTTTCCGTCAGGAGCTGGATTGGGTCAGATCCCGGGAGAAGCTTCCTTCCTGCCGGTACATGACGCCAAAGGAAAGGGACTGCTGTCCGGTTTCTTTTAGGGCATCCACCAGGTTTAGATTCAGGACAGTTTCGCCTTCTTCCAGCGGCGCATACCATCGCCGGGCTTCTCGAGACAGCGTCCGGTCTTCGTAGGTGAGCGGGCTTTCCTCAGTCAGATCCGGTTCTCCATAGCAGTCCGTCAGTTTTTGAATGATCTGGTCATGGAGTTTGCTGGCCTGGTCTGTGGCCTGCTGGGTGTTGATGCTGAAGGCATAGAGGCCATCCTCGTCAAACTGATACTGCACTGTCCAGGACTTGCCCAGAAAACGCTGGTCTTCTATGGTATAGACCTGAAAAGAGCGATCTCCGTCCCGCATTCCCATCGGGCTGCCCAGCTCCAGACCGGTCAACTCCGACACCTCTGTTGGGGAAGCGCCCCAGTCGGTCTCCAGATAGACATAGGCACCCTGGCTGTTTTGCAGCTTTTCCAGATCAATGGCCGGCGTTTCCTTGCTGCCGCAGGCGGTCAGGGAGGCAAGGAGCAGTGGTAGGCTTAGTAAGAAGTTGGTGTTAACCTTCTTCATATTTATCACCACACTTGTCCATCACGACAAAAACCGGCATCTTTCCATCTTTCACCACAGTTTCCATGATATTCTACACAAGGATGTTTAGCGTCGGGATCTACTCCGATTTCTTCCATACCTATAATGTTCATACATACGACACATTCTGCACCAAGATACGGGGATGAATATACGATGTAGGTACAAGTTTTGTTCCAGTCATACCGGTGAGTACCATCCGCATAATAATAACGAGATTTAGCACACTTGAAATACAATTCATGTCCACATGTTGCGCAATGTATTCTTTGTACTGGTGAATTTAAAATAATTGCAGAGTCATCAGGCAAAATGCCGTTAGAAAGATTTTCTTCAACAGCATACGTAGTGGTTGAAAATAAAGCACAACATGAAGCCAAAGAAAGTAGGACCGCGAGTAAACGTTTTTTCATTGCCAATTCTCCTTTCAAATGGTTGAGATGTATTGCTTACAATATAATAATATCACAACAATTTAAAAAGTCAATATGTTTTTTGCATATTATATAAAAAATATATTTTGAAAACAAAAATAATGGCAAATATACTCTTTTATATATTTATACATAAATATTTTTAGGCCGCAGGCGGTCAGGGAGGCAAGGAGCAGCGATGTACAGATCCACAACGTTTTTCTTGTCTTCATACTGGTCACCTCGTGACAGATTAGAGAGGAAAAGGGCTTCTTTCACCTTCAGTATACCAGAATTTTCAGAATAGTCAATTTTATTTTTCACTCTTTTTACAGTATTTTTCTTTCTGATCTGCCAAAACTTCGTGTGCGGCTTTTTCTTGACAAAAGTCCGGATTTGCAGGATAATAAACTTCGACTGTAAATTTTAAAGACAAGGTTGTGAACACATTTCATGCAAACCATCGGCGAGGTATTCAACACCGACAACTACATTCCCTTTGTTCTGTTCTGTCAGGGACAGCGCCTCACCAAAATGGCAGATCTTCAGTATCTGTCCTTTGAGAAGCTCTCCCAGGTTCCGGGCCTGACGCCAGCTTTGATTATGCGGATCAAAAGCGTTTACACCCTGTACCGGAAGAACCATCCGGAGGAGTTTATTGGTGTAAAGCCCAAAGCAGCTGTGAGTACAGCCGCCGCCAATCAGGAGATCATCGATCAGGTGGAGCGGTTCTTTCAGCAGAATGCCACTCGAGTGATTCATGTCAATGAAATCGTCAAGGCGGTGCGGATGAAGAAGGCAGATGTGCTACAGATTCTGGCCGCCGTTCCCTGGTGCAAGGCGGTAGATACCACCAGCTTCTTTTATCAGCCCTGAAAACACAGAGAGCAGCGTTTGGATGGACGCTGCTCTCTGTGTTTTTATTCAGTTCTTTTCGGCGTTTTTCAGGGATGCGGCTACAAAGGCCTTGAAGAGCGGGTGCGCTCTGTTGGGACGGCTCTTGAACTCGGGGTGGTACTGGACACCCAGGTAGAAGGGATGCTCAGGAAGCTCCACCGTCTCCACCAGACGGCCGTCCGGAGAGGTGCCGGAAATCCGCAGGCCGGCGGCCTCCAGCTGGTCACGGTAGAGGTTGTTGAACTCGTACCGGTGACGGTGCCGCTCCCAGATTTCCTCCTGATCGTAGGCTTCAAACATCCGGGAACCGGGCTGGATCCGGCAGGGATACCGGCCCAGCCGCATGGTGCCGCCCTTGGGCAGGTTGCCCTGCTGGTCCGGCATCAGGTCGATGACACAGGGGACATCCTGGGCAAATTCGCTGGAATTGGCGCCGGTAAGCCCGGCCATATGCCGCGCATATTCAATGACAGCAATCTGCATACCCAGGCAGATTCCGAAGTAGGGAATGCCGTTTTCCCGGGCATACCGGGCGGCAGTAATCATGCCCTCAATGCCCCGGTCGCCGAAGCCGCCGGGCAGGATGATGCCATCTGCCTCTGCCAGCCGTGCGGCGGCGTTTTCATCGTTGAGCTGCTCCGAGTCCACCCAGTCGATGGTAACCCTGGCATCGTTGGCATATCCCGCATGGCTCAGCGCCTCCGCCACCGACAGGTAGGCATCGTGGAGCTGGACATATTTGCCCACCAGGGCAATCCGCACCTGCCGGTGGGCGTTTTCCATCTTTTCCAGCATGGCGGTCCACTCGGACAGGTCGCAGGGGCCGCAGGGAATCTGCATCTTGCGGCAGACAATCTCCGCCAGATGGTTGGCTTCCAGCATCAGCGGCGCCTGATACAGCACCGGCAGCGTCCGGTTTTCAATGACGCAGTCCTTTTCCACGTTGCAAAACAGGGCGATTTTCTCCCGGATGCCCTGGTCGATAGGCTCATCCACCCGGGTGACGATGATGTCCGGCATGATGCCCAGCCCCTGAAGCTCCCGCACCGAATGCTGGGTGGGCTTGGTCTTGTGCTCTCCGGAGCTCTTCAGATAGGGTACCAGCGTTACATGGATAAACAGGCAGTTGCCCCGGCCCACCTCGTGGGATACCTGGCGGATGGCTTCCAGAAAGGGCTGGCTTTCAATGTCGCCGGTGGTGCCGCCGATTTCGGTAATGACCACATCGGCGCTGGTTTTTTCACCCACCGAGTAGATGAAGGACTTGATTTCATTGGTGATGTGGGGAATCACCTGTACCGTGCTTCCTAGATAGGCGCCTGCCCGCTCCTTTTGGAGCACGTTCCAGTAAACCTTGCCAGTGGTCAGGTTGGAGAACCGGTTCAGATCCTCGTCGATGAACCGCTCATAATGGCCCAGGTCCAGATCGGTCTCAGCGCCATCCTCGGTGACGAATACCTCTCCGTGCTGGTAGGGACTCATGGTGCCCGGATCCACGTTGATATATGGATCCAGCTTCTGGGCGGCCACGGTCAGGCCCCGGCATTTCAGCAGGCGGCCCAGAGATGCGGCAGTAATGCCCTTTCCCAGTCCCGATACCACGCCGCCTGTTACAAAAATATACTTGGTCATCCTGTAATCTCCCTTATAATTTCTCTGTCTTTTGGTTGGATGATGTGTAACGTTATGCCTGTTCCACCAGTTGGATGAACTGGTCAAAGAGGAAGCCAGTGTCCAGCGGGCCAGCGCAGGCCTCGGGGTGGAACTGCACCGAGAAGGCCGGAATGTTGGTATACCGGACGCCTTCACAGCTGCCGTCGTTGGCGTTGATATAATTCTGAACGGCGTGGGATGGCAGGGAAGAAGGATCCACTGCATAGCCGTGGTTCTGGCTGGTGATATAGACCCGGTCGGTGTCCAGATTCTTCACCGGCTGGTTGGCGCCCCGGTGGCCGTATTTCAGCTTAATGGTGCTGGCGCCCTGTGCCAGAGCCAGCAGCTGGTGGCCCATGCAGATGCCGAAGATGGGCAGACCGGTATCGCAGATCTTTTTCAGCTCCCGGATAATGCCGGTGTTTTCAGCGGGATCCCCGGGGCCGTTGGAAAGCATCAGTCCGTCAGGGTTCAGGGCGAGAATCTCCTCCGCGGAGGCGGTGCCGGGCATGACGGTAACCTGACAGCCCCGGCGTACCAGCTCCCGCTGGATGTTCAGCTTGGCGCCGAAATCCCACAGTACCACCCGATGACGCAGCTCCTCCGGCTCTGCGATGGTGGCTTTTTTACAGGTGACAGCGGGAATAGCGCCCACGACCCGATAGTTTTTCAGCACCAGATTATCCACCAGGTCGGGATTGGCCGTGATGCAGCCGTTCATGACGCCATGCTCCCGAATGATGCGGGTCAGGGCCCGGGTGTCGATGCCCCAGAGGCCGATGACGCCCTGGGATTTCAGGTACTGGTCCAGATCCTGCTCCTTCCGGAAGTTGGAGGGATGCCGGCACCATTCCCGGACGATGTATCCCCGCAGGCTGGGAGCTGGGCTTTCAAAGTCCTGGGGAATGACGCCGTAGTTTCCGATAAGGGGGAAGGTCTGTACGACGATCTGACCATAGTAGCTGGGGTCGGTAAGGGTTTCCAGATAACCGGTGACACCGGTGGTGAAGACCACCTCGCCGGTGATTTCACCCTCTGCTCCGAAGCCGAAGCCTTCAAAGATCATGCCGTTTTCCAGAACCAGATACATTTTTTTCTCCATTGGTTACAACTCCTTTTACCCGATGATTTTGTCTGATGATGTCAGTGGTCGTTGGGCTCAAATTGTCCTTTTATATGATCCTCTCCCGGTTTTACCGGATAATCTCCGTTGAAGCATCCGGTACAGAGAGGGAGCCGGGCCTGTCCACAGGCGGTTTTCAGTCCTTCCAGGCTGATATACCCCAGGCTGTCCGCGCCGATCTGCTTGCAGATCTCCTCCAGAGACATCCGGTTGGCGATGAGATTTTCCTCACTGTCAATGTCGGTGCCGAAATGGCAGCTGTGGCGGAAGGGCGGGGAGGAGATCCGCAGGTGGACCTCTTTGGCGCCTGCCTGCCGGAGAGACTGGACAATCCGGGCACTGGTGGTGCCCCGGACGATGGAGTCATCTACCAGCACCACCCGCTTGCCCTCCACATTGACGCGCAGGGGATTGAGCTTCAACCGGACAGCGGCGTCCCGCTGAGCCTGGGAGGGGAAGATGAAGCTGCGGCCGATGTAGCGGTTTTTCACGAAACCATGCTGATAGGGCAGGCCGCTTTCCATGGCGTAGCCGATGGCTGCTTCCAGCCCGCTGTCTGGCACACCGCAGACCATGTCGGCCTCTACCGGATGTTCTTTGGCCAGCATCCGGCCCATCTGGATCCGGGCTTCATAGACGCTCAGTCCGTCCAGCGTGGAGTCGGTGCGGGCAAAGTAGACGTATTCAAAGATGCAGAGCCCCTGTCTGGCGTTGGACAGCACCATCCGGCTTTCCAGGGTACCGTCCCGGTGGATGATGACCATTTCGCCTGGCAGGATATCCCGGACAAAGGTAAAGCCGGCGCTGTCCAGCGCACAGCTTTCCGAAGCCACGGCAAACCCGTGGCTGTTCTGTCCCAGGCAGAGAGGCCGGAATCCCGCTCCATCCCGCAGGGCAATCAGCCGGTCCCGGCTGGACAGCACCACCAGGGAGAAGGCGCCCCGCAGTTGTGCGGCGGCAGTGGCCACCGCGTCCTCGATGGACTCCCCGTGCAGGGCTTCCCAGGCAATCAGGGAGGAGATGACCTCGCTGTCGTTGGTGGCGGCAAAGCTGCACCCTTCCGCTTCCAGTCTTGCCCGGATGGCGGCTGCATTGACAATATTGCCATTATGGGCAGCGGCAATACGTCCGGTGAGATATTCTGTAATCATCGGCTGGGTATTGCTGCGGGTGTTGCCGCCGGTGGTGGAGTAACGCACATGGCCGATGGCCATATCAGCCCGGGGCAGCTTTGCCATGACTCCTTTGTGGAACACCTCACTGACCAGTCCGGTGTTTTTGTGGTAGAGCAGGGAACCGTTTTTCAAAACGGCGATGCCTGCACCCTCCTGTCCCCGGTGCTGAAGGGCCAGCAGGGCGTTGCAGGTGAGGCCTGCGGCCTCCTCTGTGTTGGTGAGAATACCGAAGATGCCGCACTCTTCATGTAGTTTGGCGTCCTGGAGATGCTTTTGCATGATGGTTTGTTCCTTTCCCTGGATAACCTGAAATCTATTCTTCATAGGTGGTGAGAATCTGACGGGCTACATCCAGCCGGGTAAGCCGCCGGTCCATAGCCTGCTTTTCAATGAAGCGGTGGGCTTGGGGCTCGGTGAGATTTTGGTACTGGATGAGCAGGCACTTGGCCCGGTCCACCATCCGGATCTCCTCAATTTTGCTTTTGAGGCCGGTATTTTCCTTTTGCAGCCCCTGCATACGCCGGCGGGCCGCATTGACCAGCTTGACAGACTGGAAAAAGAACTGCCGGTTGATGGGCTTTCCTACGACAAATACGCCGGCGTCCTCTACCTTCTGGGAAATTTCATCCTCGATTTCCGCTTTGACCACCAGCAGTACACCGCAGCCGCTCTGTTCTGCAGCCATGATCGCCAGCTCATGACCGAATTCATCCGAAAGGGGAGCGTTGATGATGACCAGGTCGTAGCTGTTTTCCAGCAGCATCCGCCTGGCATCGCTGCCGCAGGCGGCAGTGGCCGGGGCCTGCATGCCGCTGAGCCGCACCAGCTCCATCAAAACCTGGCGGGCCTTGTCGGTACTGGACACAATGAAGACACTTTCCATGGGCAGCCTCCTTTCTCTGTGGGAACTTTCTCAGGCCTTGCTGAGTATTTCCGTTGTCTCTCTGAGAAATGAAGCAGATCAGTAAAAGGGGAAGTAAGCTTCCTTGTCAAAGGACAGGGTGTCCCGGATTGCTGCTGCACTGCATTCCTGGTATTTGAGGGAAAAATACTGATCGGAGAGAGATTTGGGCAGCACACGGTGGACCAGATCGCTGCCCTGGGCGATGTGCAGCGCCTCTTCCAGGTTATCGGGCAGCCGTTCCAGATGGCGTTCATCCTTGGCAGGGTCAAAGATGTGGGCCGGGCGGAGCCGGGTGTGGCCCGCTACGCCGTCCAGTCCTGCTTCAATTAAAAGGGCAAAAGCAAGATAGGGATTGCAGCAGGCATCCGGAGAACGCAGCTCCAGCCGGCTGTATTCTCCGGCGGCCGCCGGCACCCGGATCAGCTGGAACCGGTTCTGGCGGGACCAGGTCACATACCGGGGTGCTTCAAAACTGCCGAACCGGCTGTAAGAATTGGTAAGCGGATTGAGAAAGGCAGTGATTTCCCGGATCCGGCTGAGAATTCCTTCCATGAATTTTTCGGATGCTTCTGAGTGCTCCTGTCCGGTGGTGCGGAAGATGTTTTTTCCGCCCCGGGACAGGGAAAGATTGATGTGCATACCGCTGCCGCTTCTGTCCGGGAAGGGCTTGGGCAGGAAGGAAGCATAGAGGCCATTCCGGGCTGCAATGGCCTTGACCACGCCGCGGAAGGCCAGCAGGTTGTCAGCAGCGGCCAGGGCATCGGAAAACCGGAAGTCGATCTCATTCTGTCCGGGACCCTGCTCGTGGTGGGAGGTTTCAGGCTGCAAGCCCATTTCCTCCAGGGTCAGGCAGATTTCCCGGCGGACATTCTCTCCCCGGTCCAGCGGAGCCAGATCGCCATATCCTGCCCGGTCATGGGGAATCATGGTGGGTTCGCCCTCTTCATCCGTTTTGAAGAGATAGAACTCACATTCTGTGCCGAACCGGCAGGCATATCCCATCTCAGCAGAGCGGGCCACCGCCCGTTTCAGCACGCTTCGGCTGCATCCTTCATAGGATGTGCCGTCTGCCCGCCGAATATCACAGAAAAACCGCACCACCCGTCCCTGAGACGGCCGCCAGGGCAGCACTGCCAGCGTGCCGGGATCCGGCACCAGGAACAGGTCATCCGGTTCATCCATCAGGCCCTTTACCGCAGAGGAATCAAAGGAGATGCCGGTTTCAAAGGCCCGGGGAAGCTCTCCCGGCATGATCGAGATGTTTTTGGGTACACCGAACAGGTCGCAGAAAGCGAGCCGGATAAATTTGACGTCGTTTTCTTCAATAAACTTGATGATTTCAGAGATGGTTCCATCCATGACGGGTTCCTCCTTACTGAAGCGGCGGGGATTTTGCATACAAAAATCCCCGGAAAACTCTCGGGAGAAGAATTTCCGGGGACAACAAATATAACCCTCCCACTGGCTCCTGACAAGCATGGCCTAAACGTCATTGTTTAGTCACAATATGCAGATTGTCCTGACTGCTGGGCAGCTGGCGAATTTTGGGCCGTTCAGGTTGTGACCATGAACGCTTTGCTATTATTATAGCACGATTGAGCCGGGGTTTCAATGGATTTTTGGCAGTTTGAAAAGAGTGACGGAGGAATGAAAATTCCGACTAAAAAATCTGTGCAAAGTTTCCTTTGGTGTGGTCTGCTGTCTGGCAAATCCCCCTGCAACAGAGCCAGCGCCCAGTATGCAGAGAATTCCCCAGAGTAAAACAGAGCCGCCCCATCCGGCAAAGGTGGCCATAACGCCGGACAGAATGCCGGAGCATCCGGCGCCCAGATAGGCAAAGAAGTTGAACAGTCCGGCGACGGTGGACGTCTTTCCACAGGAGGAGAGCCGCAGCGGGATAAAGGTGAGCAGCAGGGTATTGATGCCTGACAGCAATGCCGAGATCAGGCTGAAGAACAGCACGTCACACCAGAGCGCTTTCCCCAGGGTGCAGAAAAACAACAGACAGCAGATACCGGTTCCCCCAAACAGCAGGATACCCGGCATCTTTTCCTTTCCATAGTAGCGTTTCATCAGCTTTCCCGATAGCAAAACGCCGCCAAAGCTGACCACCGGGATCCACGCCGCTGCACCTGATACAGCCGCTGCTGAGAGGCCGTGCAGTTCCTGAAGCATGGTAGGCGCCCAGAGGGTGATACCGTCCTTGATAATGCCCTGTGCCAGTGCCGCCAGGCAGAAGAACAGCAGCCGCTCCCGGCGGATCAGCTGCCAGAGGGAGATGGATTCTCCTGCCGGCTGATTCGGAAGGACGGTAGAGGCATAGTTTTCGAGTCCAAGCTTTTGAGGGGCGTCCTGCATCTTCCACAGAAACCAAAGAGAAAATGCCAGTGTGACGATGCCAGGCAGGAAGAAGGCCCCCCGCCAGGAGGTCAGCTGAATCAAAACCCCCAATCCAGCCCAGGAGAGCAGATAGCCCGCCAGAGAGGAGAAGGAGATCACCATGGCGGGCGGATTGCGTTCTTCCGGGGGATACCAGACAGCAATGGCCCGGATAATGGGGCCCCACAGGGTAGAGAGTAGAAAACCGTTGAGCATCCATACAGCCAGTACGACCTGGTAAACCGGGAAAAAGCCAATAAGCAGGTTGCAGACCGATGATCCCAGAAGGCCCAGCAACATGAAGGGCTTGATAGGCAGGCGGTCTCCCATGATGCCGTTGAACAGATGTCCTACGGCATAGCTGAGGAAGAAGGCGCTGCCGATGGCACCGGCAGAGGCAGTACTCCATCCCATCTGGTGGGTCATATCCGGCAGGGCGATGGAAAGATTGGTTCGGCAAAGGTAGGAAAACGCATAGGCCAACCAGCACAGCATGAGTGTGGTTTTCTGACCGGTATGTTGCTTTTTGATTTTTTCTGCTTCTGACATGAAGATGATACCTCCATTCCACAAGATACTGCCACATAGCAGAGCAGATTATATCACATAAAACGATATAAGTCAATATAAAACCACATAAAAGTTTGGCATTGATACTGCTTTTCTTTCTTTTTGTTGACTTTTCCAAAACGGCCTGGTATAATAAAGAATATGGCACAGATAGGTGCAGAGAAAAGAGGAGTATGGATGCTGGCTGAAGAACGATATCACAAAATTATGGAGATCCTTCGCCGGGAGCGAACGGTCAAGGTGGGACAGCTGGCTGCCCTGTTCGGGGTGTCGGCAGAAACCGTGCGCCGGGATCTGGATTATCTTGAGCGGGAAGGCTGCCTGAAAAAGGTCTATGGAGGCGCCGTACTGGAACAGGTAGATACCCAGGAACCCAAATTTCAGGAGCGGGAGGTTCTGTACCGGGAACATAAGTCGGAGATTGCCCAACTGGTTTGCCGGCTGATTTCCGAAGGAGATTCCATCGCCCTGGATGCAGGCACCACCAGCGTAGAGGTGGCCCGGGTGCTGAAGCACACCTATCAGCAGCTGACCATCCTGACTAACTGCGTGGCGGTGGTCAATGAGCTGCTGGATAAGCCCTCCTTTACCGTGATTCTGGTGGGCGGTGTCCTGGATGCGGAGGAAAAGGCGTTGGTGGGCGGCAGCTGCGTGGAGCAGCTGAAGCAATACCGGGTAAACTACTACCTCCTGACCCCGACGGGTGTTTCACTTCATTCCGGCATCACTTCCTTTGGCTTTGGAGAGGTGGAAGTCCAGCGGGCCATGACGGATATTGCCAGTCATGTGGTGGTGCTTTGCAACAGCGTCTATTTTGACCGGGTTTCCCTTTTGAAGGTCTGTGACCTGATCCGGGCAGAGTGCATCCTGTCGGACTCCAGACTGCTGCCCGAGATCCGACAGCAGTACGAAGCTGCGGGTATTACGATTCTCACGCCGGAGGATCCGGTATAAAAATAGCCCATCTGCTGATTCAGCAGATGGGCTATTTTCATATTTCACCAGACAGGATCGCATCTCGAAGGTGAAGAATTTTTTCTTCAATTTGTCGGATGGTGTGGAGAAAAACCTCGTCCGGCTGACCGGTCGGGTCTTCCAGTCCCCAATCTTCCTGATGGGAACAGGCAAGCCAGGGACACTGAACCCCGCACCCCATGGTAATGACCACATCCACCGGCGGCAGTGCATCCAGCAGCTTGCTGTATTGGGTTTCTTCCATGTCGATGCCGTGGTACTGCTTCATGAGCCGGACGGCATCCTGATTAATCTGCGGCTTGGTTTCGGTACCGGCAGAATAGCTGTCAAATACCTCTCCCGCCAGTTTTTTGCCCAGTGCTTCCGCAATCTGGCTGCGGCAGGAGTTGTGGACACAGATAAATGCGACCTTTTTCTTTTCCATTTCAGTACCCCAGCTTGCGAAGGAGCTTTTCAATCTCTGCAGCTTTCAGCACACTGCCCATTGAAACCACCTGCTCATTGACCACCAGGGCGGGCATCCGCATGGCGCCGTAGGTCATAATCTTTTCCATTTCGGTGACATACTCCACCTGAGCAGAGAGTCCCATGGATGCTACGGCAGCCTGGGTATTTTCCAGCAGGGTGTGGCAGTTTTTGCAGCCAGAGCCCAGGACCTTGATGACACAGCTGCCGTCAGCAGGAGCCGGAGCAGAGACCGGCGCAGCCGTGCAGCCGTTCTGACACCTGCATCCGCAGGTGTTGTTTTCCTCTTTTTTCTTTCCAAAACCAAAAAATGCCATAATATTACCTCCAGGTATAAATTATTCAGTACAGTTTCTGCCCGCAGCAGCACCGGGGTGCTGTATCGGGCATTCCTCCTTTGGTGCGGAGCACCGGGGGAATCCAGTCGCTGTCCTCTCCCAGATAGGAAATGTTGCCCACCGGACAGATTTCTCCACATTGCCGGCAATGGTCTTCACAGGCTGCTGGATTTTTCACCACCGGAAAAGAACCCATCTGCTGCCATACGCCGTGGGTACACACTGTCACGCAGTCCCCACATTCAATGCAGCTGACAGCATCCACCACGGGGTACCAGGTTTTGCCATCGTTTTCCCTCCTTATATCAGCACAAACTGGATGGCGTTGAAAAAGTATCCCACCAGTATGATGCCGATGGTACAGATGGCGACAAAGATGCCCAGCAGCTTGGGCTTGATGGCTTTGCGAAGCATAATCATCGACGGCAGGGAGAGGGTGGTTACGCCCATCATGAAGGAGAGTACAACCCCCAGCAAAGCCCCCTTGGAGAGCAGCGCCTCTGCAATGGGAATGGTGCCGAAGATGTCGGCATACATGGGCACACCAGCCAGAGTGGCAATGATGACACCTAACAGGTTGTTGTCACCCAGCAGGGAGACAATCAGATCCTGAGGAATCCAGTTGTGGATGATGGCGCCAATGCCCACACCGATAAGGACATAGGGGAAGACCTTTTTGGCTGTGCCAGTCATCTGGTCCCAGGCATAGCGGATACGATCCTTTATGGTCATATCCTGCTGCGGCAGCTCGATGTTTTTCCCTTTACGGATATACTCTTCCACCTGATCTTCCAGATGCAGCCGTTCGATCAGAGAACCGCCAGCTACTGCAATAATCAACCCCACTACCACATATACCACAGCCACCTTCCAGCCAAAAATACTCATCAGCAGCACCAGGGATCCCAGGTCCACCATGGGCGAGGAGATCAGGAAGGAAAAGGTGACGCCCAGCGGCAGGCCTGCACTGGTAAACCCAATAAAAAGCGGAATCGAGGAGCAGGAGCAGAAGGGGGTCACGGTTCCCAGCAGGGCGGCGACACAGTTGGCCCCCAATCCGTGAAAGCGTCCCAGAATCCGCTTGGTACGTTCCGGCGGGAAAAAGCTCTGGATATAGGAGATGACGAAAATCAGACATCCCAGCAGCACCATGATCTTGATGGTATCGTAGAGAAAAAACTGAACGCTTGCGCCGATCCGGCTTTCCGGAGAAAGCCCCAGCATCGAAAGCAGGCTGCCAATCAGCCGGTTCAGCCATTTCATGCCCAGTATTTCATTCTGAAGGAAATCCCAGGCCAGCTTTATTGTTTCCACAGGGAAACACCACCTTTCAAATCCAAAAAAATCGATTTAAATTGCCCAAAAAATCATCACCCGAAGGTGATGAAAGGGGTCAGGGTTTTTGGCAGCGACAAGAGGATTCTTCCGTTTCCTGAAGCTGTGTAATCTCCCGAAGCAACTCCATGGCCTTCCGGCTGCCTTCGGGACTGATGCGGTAATGGGTCCATTTTCCCTCTTCCCGTCCCAAGACAATGCCAGATTCACAGAGAATTTTCATGTGGTAGGAGAGGGAGGATTGGGGCATATCCATGGCATCGCACAGCTTGCAGGCACAGGTTTCCCCGCCGCGCAGCAGCTCCAGAATCCGCAGCCGCCGTTCGTCACAGAATGCCTTGAATATCTTCGCCTGCTGTTCATAGAGATCCGCCATGGCTTCACCTCAAATCAAAATTTCTTGATTTGATAATACCATGCTGTCAACAGAATGTCAAGTCGAAAATGGTACGAAACTAAAATTTTCATGTAATGGCGGGCATCTTATCCTGACCTGGGGCATCTTGTGGGAGAAGAATTGCCAAGCTGACGGCACCCTTTTATAATAAATTTACAGGCGCTTGTAGTATTGGGAAAGGAGATTCCTATGAAATTGAACCTCTGTCAGGATTCGTCAGTTGCTGAAACAGAGATCACCATTCGCTATGCTGAAATGGATACCAGCATACAGCGGCTGATTGAAAAAATTAAGCAGCATAAGTCCTTTATTGTTGGTTATCAGCAAAATCGGCAGTTTCAGCTGCCGGTGGACAGTATTTATTTCATCGACTCAGTGGATGGCAGAACCTTCCTTTATCAGGAAAAGGAGGTATATGAATGCAAGGAAACGCTGGTTCAGCTTGAAACCAGATTCTGTCAAACAGAACTGGTGCGGATCAGTAAAAATTGCATTGTGAACATCTGCTTTTTGAGTTATGTAGAGCCATTTTTCAATCACCGATTGAAGGCCGTGCTGAAAAATGGGGAAACCCTGATTATTACACGAAGCTATATTGACACCCTTCGAACCAGACTAAAAGGAGTATAACCATGAAAAATCTGCTTTTTGTTCGGATTCCATCTGCCTGTATTTGTTTTACCATCATTATTCTGGCGGGCACCCTGAGTAATTTGTTCAACGGCACCAAAGCATGGCCGTTTCCCCTGTATTTGTTCGGGTGGATTCTGGTGTGCGAGGGGATCGACTGGCTGATTTCCCTGATAGACTTCAAAAGCTGGCTGTGGTATTGCGTAACGGAGTCTTTAATCCTTTATGTGGTTTCTCTGGCAGTGGCGCTGATGCTGCGTTGGATTTCCTGGGAACCGGTCAGCGTTTTGATTTTTACCCTGATTTTTGGGGTGGCAGACTCTTTTATTTTCTGGTATTTCTGGCGTCGGGGAAAGCTGCTGGCAGAGGAAATCAACACCTTGCTTCATGAAAATACCCGCCGCTGAAAAACAGCGGCGGGTATCGGGCAGATGTTTAAATGGTGCGGGTATAGGTCCGCAGCCATTCCTGCTCTTCGGGGGGCAGGAAGGGAGAAACCTTCTCGAATACCAGAGCATGGTACCGGTTGAGCCAGTCTTTTTCCCGCTGGGAAAGGTACTGGGGATCGATGGCGTCCAGGTCAATGGGCGCCAGGGTCAGCGGCTCAAAGTGGAGGAACTGGCCGTATTCATTGGCCTCTCCCTCGACACAGAGCAGCTCGTTTTCGGTGCGGATGCCGTGGCTGTTTTCGATGTAGACACCGGGTTCATCGGTGGTCACCATGCCGGGCTCCAGAATGGCGCTGTCATTGCGCTCCGGCACGATCTTCCAGCGGAAACCGTTGGGGGCCTCATGGACGCCGGAGAGATAGCCGACACCATGACCGGTACCACACCGGTAATCGATACCCAGCTCCCACAGGGGGCCTCTGGCCAGAATGTCCAGGTTGACGCCCCGGCAGCCGTGCAGGAAGACGGCGTTCTGAAGGGCAAGTACACTGCGGCAGACGGTGGTGAAGTGCAGCTTCAGGGTATCGGAGACCTCACCCAGGGCGATGGTACGGGTGATGTCGGTGGTGCCTTCATAGTACTGTCCGCCGGAATCCACCAGGTAGAAGCCGCCCAGCTGCAGGTCTGCATCCTGGCCCGGCTGTGCAGCATAGTGCATCATGGCGGCATTGGGGCCGTATGCACTGATGGTGCGGAAGGAAGGTTCAATAAAGCCGGGCTGCTCCTTGCGGAATTCCTCCAGCTTTTCTTCAGCAAAGCTCTCGGTCACCCGGATTTTGGCTTTGCCGATGGTGTTCTTGAGCCAGTACATGAACCGGGTGAAGGCCACGCCATCCCGCAGATGGGAGAGGCGAAGGTTTTCGATCTCCACCGGATTCTTGACCGCTTTCATCAGCTGTTCCGGATTGGTTTTGTTTACGATCTGGGCCTTGAACCGCTGTACCAGATGGTCGTTGACCTTGGCCAGATCCAGCAGGACCTGCTCCTCTGCCGGAATGGCAGCAGCATAGTCGTAGATTTCCTCATATCCCCGCAGCTGGATGCCGGAAGCGGTCAGAGCCTGTTTCACGGTTTCGCTCAGGGTATCGGGATTCACAAAGAGGATAGCCTCGCTGTCAGTAATGGCTGCATAGGAGAGCAGCATGGGAGTATAGGCGATGTCGTTGCCGCGGATGTTGAAGAGCCAGGCAATATCGTCCAGGGTGGTGAGCAGATGGACGCCAGCATGTTCCTGCTTCATGGCATCCCGTACCCGCTGAATCTTCTGGACAGCAGTCTCGCCGGCGTATTTTTCCTCCAGCAGGAAGGCTGGCTCTGCGCTGAGAGCGGGACGGTCTTCCCAGATCATGCCCACCAGATCCAGATCGCTGCGCACCTGCCAGCCGCCTTTTTCGGCAGCCTGACGAAGCCGGTCTCCCTGACGGGCTGCGATGACCCGGCCGTCAAAAGCCAGGGTCTCTCCGGTCTTCATGGTCTTTTCCAGATACTCCTCTTCGGTGGGAACACCCGGTTCTCCCATCTTGAAGAGGGTGATGGTGCTTCCTTCCAGCTGATTGGCCGCCTGGATAAAGTAGCGGCCATCGGTCCAGAGGCCCGCTTGGGTACGGGTTACAATGACCACACCGGCGGAACCGGTAAAGCCGGAGATCCAGGTGCGGCTTTTGAAGTAATCGCCTACATATTCTGACTGATGAAAATCAGCGGTGGGAATCAAAACGGCATCCACCTGATGATTTTCCATAGCTGCCCGGAGGGCGGCAAGTCTCTGCTTAATCAACGCAAATCCTTCCTTTCGCAGATATTCTGCTGTTTGTTTTTCATTGTAGCACGGCCCGGACGGAAATGCAATGGCTTTCCGTCCAAAGCCAAAATCCCTGTCAAAAAGGAAAAAAAGACAAAACTCAGGCGTGGCACCGTCATTTTTTACAGACAGTGCCATGCCTTTTTCTGCGGCATACCATGAAGCAAACCTGTAAAGAGAGGTGTTCTTATGGAAAAACCTGAATCCTGCTGCCAGCCGCTGGCACCATCAGCGGTGGATCAGCTGCCGCTGGCCATGGCCTATCTGCCCATGCAGAAGTGGGAGATGCTGTATGAACCGGAGATGGCGCTGAGACAAGGCACCCTGTTTGCCAAGTTGGATCTGCCATTTGTAGGAAAGGTGGGGGAGACAGATGGAAAATAAACCGATGGATTCTCTGCTGCGGGAGATCCAGGTCTGTGACTTTGCCCTGACAGAGGCCAGACTATTTCTGGACACCCATCCCTGTGACCAGCAGGCGATCCAATTTTACCAGCAGAAGAAGGAACGGCTGGATCAGCTCAAGGCGGAGTGGGAAGCCCGCTGCGGCTGTGTGCAGCCCCGTGGAAATGAAGCCAGATGGGCTTGGGTGGATACCCCCTGGCCCTGGCAGGTGGAGGGATGAGTTATGTGGAATTATGAGAAAAGACTGATGCATCCCGTCAAGGTACAGCGTCCGGATCCCCAGGCCGCCACCGTTATCATGAGCCAGCTGGGCGGTCCCCATGGTGAATTGGGCGCAGCTACCCGCTACCTGAACCAGCGTTACTCGATGCCCTATGGTGAGGTGGCCGGTATTCTGACAGATATTGGTACAGAAGGGTCAAAATGAAACCCCAAAAGGGTCCCTCATCCTTTTCGGAGAAACACCAGGGTGCTTTCATTGGAGTATGCTTTCGCATACTGATAATGGGGGCTGGAAAATCCGGCGGCTTCCTCCGGTGTGGTAATCCGGCGTTCAGCCAGATAACGCACCATTTCTCCCCGGGCCATTTTACAGAGGGTGCCCTTTTCGATGATCTTCCCATTCTTTTCTTCCCCGAATACACAGGTGACAAACCGGATATGGGACGGCAGGTATCGGGAAATACAGATACTGTATTCTTTGGAAGCCAGATTGAGGACACAGTCGGTTTCGGAGAAGAGATGCCGGGCAAGGCGGTCTCCCCAGAAGGCATAGAGATCTTTGGCTTCTCCCATCCGGAGCCTGGCCTGCATTTCGAGACGGTAGGGCGCCACCCCGTCAAAGGGGCGCAGGATGCCGTAAAAACCTGACAGGATGCGCAGATGCTCTGCAATATAGTCCAGCGCCTGACTGGTAAAGACACCGGGCGCCATATACTGGTATTGGATGCCCTCATAGCTGAGAATGGCGGGGGTCAGGTTATGGTCCAGATCCATCTGCCGCAGATTGGCAATCTGCCGGACGGCCAGCTGCTCGCTGCACTTCCAGAGTGTTTGCAGTTCGCTGTCAGACAGCTGCTGTAACCGGTCAAGCAACGTCCGGGCATCTGGTAAAAAGGCTGGCAGGTCCCGCCAGCCCAGACTGTCGGTGTCCACCTTCATTTTCTTTGCCGGTGAGATGATAATTTTCAAAAAGCTTTGTCACATCCTTTTGCAGAATCCGGTGTGTGGTGTCTGATGAAGACAGCAGAGAATCAGCCCTGCTTTTTCTCCTCAAGATAGGAGAGAATATCCGCTGCATTGGTGTCCGGCTTGACCTTGGGCATGACCTTTTCAATGGTACCATCTTCACCAATGATATAGGTGCTGCGGACCACGCCCATGCTGACCTTTCCGTACATCTTTTTCTCCTTCCAGACGTCATATCCCTGAATGGCCTGTAAGTCGGGATCCGAGAGGAGAATGAAAGGCAGCTCATATTTCTGCACGAACTTCAGATGGGAGGCCACGGAATCCTTGCTGACACCGATGACGACCACATCCTTGCTTTTAAAGGCTTCATAGCTCTGGGCAAAGGCGCAGGCCTGCCGGGTGCAGCCCGGAGTATTGTCTCTGGGATAGAAATAGAGCACGACCTTTTTACCGGCAAAATCCGACAGGCTGACCTGGTTCCCGTTCTGATCGGGCAGGGTAAAATCCGGTGCTTTCATACCAACTTCCAACATAATATCTGCTCCTTTGTAATGGTTTCAGGGACTTCCGTGAGTCCTTTTCAAGCCTTATCATAACAGGTTTACCGGGGAATTGCAATCGGAATTATGGAGCAGAAAACCAGAAGGTGAGCGGCAGGCAGGTGAGTTTCAGAGCCGTCTGCCGGTTCCGGAAGACTGTGATCTCTTCCACCATTTGCCGGCAGAATGCCTCGCTTTCTGTTTTACCAGTGAGGATCGAACGTACTGCCTGCTGAAGCTGTTCTCTGGATACCGGTGGTGAGAATGCTGCTTCTGTCTGCTGTTTTTGCAGCTGTTCCAGCTGCCGTTGATACCGGGCTTTGAGAGCCTGCATCTCTTCCAGGGTAATGGTTCCGGAAAAATAGCTGTCCAGCATCCGCTCTTTTTTCTGCTGGATCCGGAGAAATTCCTGTTCTGTTTTTTGACCTTTTGTTGCGGGGTTGTCACAAATTTCCATCGCAGACCAGGCCAGCGCTGCTGTTTTTTCCACAAGAGCGCCGGTATCCAGTGGAAGACTTTTCAGGGCAGTGATCAGCATATGCCAGGCATCATCCTCCCGGACAAGCCGGCCGACGTTACAGCCCCGCTGCCCATCGGAGCCATTTTGGATGACGCTGCCTTCCCGGATGGCGGTGAGACAGCCGAAACGCTGGTAGGAACTGCCGTCTTTCCGGTATTTTATTCTGGATACAAAGGTGGCGCCGCATTCGCCGCATCGGATTTTTCCGGAAAAGCCATAGCAGGTAGAACAACCACCTTGTGGCTTTTTTCGCCGCCGGTTTTTTTGCAGCCGCTGCTGTGCCAACTCCCAGACTTCCCGGCTGATGATAGCTTCGTGATGGTTTTTCAGGATAATTTGGGGCACCTGGCCGTGGTTGGTCTTTTTCTGGTGGGTGAGGAAATCGGGGGTATACGTTTTTTTCTGAATGAGATCCCCCACATATTTTTCATTTTTGAGAATGCGGAGGACTTTCTGGGCTGTCCATCTGGAAGCCTGTTTCCCGGCGTGCGCCGTTCGCTCTCTCAGAAGTGCAGCAATCCGGGAGGTGCTGACCTGCTCCACGGCATAGAGCTGAAAGATCATCCGAACCAGCTCTGCCCCTTCCGGATTGATTGTCAGCTTTCCATCCTTTACGTCATATCCCAACAGGGAGGGGCCAAATACCACCCCTTTTTCCATCTGACGGGTCTGTCCCCAGGTTACCCGGCTGGAGGTCCGGCGGCTCTCCTCCTGGGCAATAGAGGCCATGATGGAGAGTCTCAGTTCAGCATCTGGATCCATAGTGCAGATGCCGTCTGTTACAAACAGGACGCCAACTCCTATCTCCCGGAGTGCCCGGGTGCAGGCGATGGCATCCAATAAATTGCGGGAAAAACGGCTGACCTCCTTGGTGACAATCAGCTGGAATTTTCCTGCCCGGGCGTCTTCTAACATTCGGTTGAACTGGACCCTTTTTCTGGTGCTGGTGCCACTGATGCCCTGGTCGGCGTAAATCTGATACAGCTGCCAGTCAGAATGGGATTGAATATATGTAGTGAAGTACCGCTGCTGTGCTTCAAAGGAATTGAGCTGATCCAGCTGATCGGTGGAGACACGACAATAAGCGGCTACATGGATGATGGAATGTTTCCTCCTTTGGATGTCGGTTTTTGGGTCCGGATTCTGGCGTGTTCCTGGAGCTTTTCGGCTGCATATTGGTAGGCAGCTTCTGATAGAAGCTCCTGTTCCTTCAGGGCGAGCAGAAGACTGTGCTGAAACTGAAGGGAAAAAGTGCCTTCTGCTTCAGCTGTCATGTCCTGGTTATTGTCAATCCTCTCTAGCTGTGAAAAAGCCTTTTTCCCCATTTATCATCCCTCCTCTTTTACTTTATGCAGGGCATTGGAAGTTTTGACACCGGTATCAGAATTCTCTTTGCTACTGAGGAGCAGCCAATGACACACACCCGATGGCAATGACAAATTCCATCTTTGCCCAGTCGGTTTCATTTCGGTGCAGATATCGGTACAGAAGAACTGGCGCATGTGGAAATGATCTCCGCCATTCTCTACCAGCTCACCCGGAACCTGACCCCTGCTGAAATCAAGGCCAAGGGCTTTGATGCCTATTTTGTGGATCACACCACCGGCATTTATCCCCAGGCAGCCTCTGGCACCCCTTTCAGTGCTGGTGGACTTTCCTGCTCAGGCGATATCTTTGCCGACCTGAACGAGGACCTGGCCGCCGAGCAGAAAGCGCGGCTCAGCTACGACAACATCCTTCGGCTGGTGGATGATCCCGACGTGAAGGACGCCATCCGGTTCCTCCGTGCCCGGGAGATTGTACACTATCAGCGGTTCGGTGAAGCACTGCGCATCGCCCAGGATAAGGTCAATTCCCGCAATTTCTACGCTTTCAATCCCTCCTTCGATACCCCGGCAGCCAATCTCATCACGACCAAGACCTGCGGCAAGTAACAAAAGAAAAATGCGCATGGGAGAGTTTCCATGCGCATTTTTGTCTTATACCTGCAACGAAACGGTGCTGCCGGTCTGGCTGCGTTTGACGATGATCTTTTTGTCGATCCGTTCCCGCAGCTCTCCCACATGGGAGATGATACCCACCAGCCGGCCACCACCGGTAAGGGTGGTGAGGATGGCCATGGCCTGTTCCAGGGACTGGCTGTCCAGAGAGCCAAAGCCTTCGTCAATGAACATGGTTTCCAGCTGTCCGCCGGCGTTCTGCTGGATGACGTCGGAAAAGCCCAGGGCAAGAGCCAGTGCAGCCTTGAAGGATTCTCCGCCGGAGAGGGAACGCACACTCCGGTTTTTGCCGGTGTAGCTGTCCCGTACGTCCAGATCGAGTCCTGCCGGAGCGCCGCCGGAGACATGGGCTTCCTCCCGGCGTACCAGGGCAAAGCGGCTGTCGGTCATTTTGGACAGCCTGCGGTTGGCCTCCACCAGCACCAGGTCCATATAGGCCTGCTGCAGGTACCGTTCAAAGGTAATCCGCTGTTTGCCAGTGAGCTTTCCGGCTGCCGTGGCAGCCAGCTCCCGGTAGACCAGATACCGCTTGGCCAGCTGACCGCCGTTTTGCTGCTGATCCTGAAGGTGGGTGAGCACCAGGCGGTTCTGACGAAGGCGTCCGCGGATTTCCAGCAGCTGATCCTGTTTCTGCTGCTTCTCGCCGGTGAGTGTCAGAATCTGCTCCTCCAACGGTGCGGGATCTGTTTCCGTCTGGCCTTCGGTTGCCTGTTTCAGGTGTGCCAGCAGCCCCTGACAGGTATGGCATTTTTCCTCGTGGCTGCTGATCTGCTGCTCCAGCTCGGCTTTCTGTGCCGGTTCCAGCAGCGCATTCCGGTATTCATCCCGTCCGGCAAAGCCGTACATCTCCAACCCTTTGCGGTATTCTTCCACCGCCTGCTGGTACTGTTCGTCTGCCTGTGCCAGCATCTGTTCATCACCAATGAGCAGTCCTTTGACCTTTTCCAGTGCTGCCTCTGCGGCTTTTGCCAGCTGCTGGGTTTTCTGGATGTGGGCTGTCCGGGTTTGCTGCTCCTGCTGAAGTGCGGCCAGCTGCCGGCCGGCAGCTTCTTTGTCCGGGTAGGTGAGGCCCTGTCTCAGTGCCTGTTGCTGGCCGGATAGCTGGCTGATGGATGCGGTCAGCCGGTTTCGTTCCTGTTGGGACTGTGCCGTCTGCCGGGCGGTTTCTGCCAGCTTTTCTTCCAGCTGGCGCAGTTCTTCTTTCAGCTTTTCCGCCTGTTTCAGCTGCTGCCGCAGCTGCTTTTCCAGAGCGGTGAGGGTATTGGTCTGCTGCTGGTTCTGCCGCTGCCAGTCCGTCAGGGCTTGGGGCAGTGCAGAGAGCGGCACCGATTCTCCCAGCCGTTTCTGCTGCTGTTCCAATTGTTCGGTCAGTTGTTCCACCAGGGTTTTCTGGGCGGCTGCCCGGTCTGCCAGGCTACGCCGGTGGTCATCCCGTTCCTTCAGTTGCTCTTTTTCCTGATTGAGGGCGTCCTCTGTGGGGGCGGTTGCCTGAAGGGGAGCAGGATGGGGATGGGAGACAGCGCCGCATACCGGACAGGGCTGTCCTTCTGTGAGATTCTGTGCGAGGATACCCGCCTGGTTGGCAAGAAAATCCCGCTCCATCTGTTCTACCAGTGCCGCCTGCTGTTCATAAGCCTGCTGCGCCTGCTGAAACTGCTGCTGTCCCAATGTCAGCGCTTTCTGCTGCCGTGTCAGCTGGTCTGCCAGACGGCTGAGCAGGGAAAGCTCTTCCTGGCGCTGATGCTGGCGGTT